>JADGQO010000148.1 GCA_017881725.1 Fibrobacteria bacterium | reverse complement strand
AAGATAAAGTTATGGGTTTTATGCGTTCACTACAAAAAATGCCTGCAAGAGTTATGGCTTTCTTTCGGGAAAGACATGTCAGATATGTAATCGGAGTGTAGCCATATCAATGAGACGGGCAGTATAAGGATCCAAATTGTTGCGCGTGACGCCACCGCCTATGCCCGGCAAGTCGAACTGTTTTTCCCATTGAATGGTCTTGGCGGTGGAATCCGTGACGAACACCCACAGCCCGCTGTCCGGGACGGTTCCCTTCAGTCCCAGGAAGGCGATGCGGTTATCGGCCAATTGGGTCGCGTCGAAAAGCACATCGTCACTGCCGCTCAACCCGGCGGTATTCCAAGAATCATTGCTCCCGGTTTCCGAAATGAAAGACCACCATGCGTCATAGGACAAGCGTTGATACTTGGTCCAACAATCCTCTTCGTAGGCTTGCCCCACGACGATCAGTTTTCCATTGCGGAGTTTTCTAACCCGGGAAACTTGGTTGGTTTCCGTTCCAACTCCTTTGAGGGAAAAGGAGTATTTGTATAGACTGGACATGGTCCCACTTTTATCAAATGAACCGGTTGCTCTGTTCCCACCCATTAAAAAGCCACCTGATGAGGTTTCTAACAGAGACCATCCGGCAATTTCAAATCCAACTGCCTCGTCCCATTGCCTAACCAGGCCATTAAGCGCCTCCAGCGAATCGAATTCCATCCAGGCCGCATAGTTATTGAGCGTCGAACCACTGCCATAAGGAAACTCATCTCCACCCACGGCGATAATGCGGCCATCCTTGGTTTGGACCAGGGATTGCAGGGTGGCGCCATGGAGGAGTTTGGAGCGGCCGTTGATGGAATCGTAATACCAGAACGCGGACTTAATGTTGAACTGGGAGTCCAAGCGGAGGAGTTCGGGTCCGCCAAAAGCAATACCGCCGACAAATAAGTCTCCATTTTTCGCAATTAAAAGAGAGGCCCCACGAAACCCCTCTCCTAAAACGAGGAGCCCTTTTTTTGAATTTTTCCGTTAGGGGTTAACTTGATAATTAGTCCAGCTCTAACGAGTGTGTCCGATGTTTCTCCGACACAAATTGCATCGCCATTGGGTAAAATTTTGATGTCCTGAAACCTATCAGGAATTGGTGTTCCGCTTGTGGTCAGCCCCCCGTCATAGGTAAACGTCCAAGCCGTATCGAAATTGGCCGTCATGGCCGCGAAGGGTCGACTGCAGATAAAAAGCGGAATCGCCGCCAAGCAAAACCGAATGAAGTCGAACTTTATTCGCATCGAGAAACGCATACCAACATTGCCCCACCCCCAAACGACATGTGACGGCTTATTCGAGATTGCCGGATTCGCGTAGTACGGGATGAGGTGGATCATTCCGAAGCCGCAGGGATTATTGCCGGTCCTTTACGTAATGGTCCCATCCCGCCGGAAGGAACAGGCTGCCCGGATCCCAGAGATCGAAGGCGGTATCCGAGACGGTGCGCAGTCGTTGTAGGGAGAGGCCTTGTATGGGAGACCAGTCTTCCCAAGCTGTCCCAGTCGAATCGCGATTTCGCTCCCGGCTCTCTTCCAGGGCCAAGAAGGAGCCGAGCTGGTAGACGCGGGACTCGGACTGGTAGGTTTCGATGGTGTCCAGGGCGCTGTACCGATACTGATCCCCCGTCAGGATAATCCTGAAATGTCGGGGGATCGAATCGATGACCTTGTTGAGCGTGTAGGTCCCTTCCGCCAATTTGGGATGGTTCTTCAAACGATAATTCGTCCATTGGCGCTTCCGCAGCACCACGGGAATCCATTCGTTCCGGACAAAAGAGGTGTCGGTCAGATGAATGAGGGGACAGGTGTCGTCATCGATGGGATTGGATTTGACGAAGGCACGGTATTCGGCCCAACTTTCGGTACTGTTGCGCATGAATAGGGACGGGCCTTGCTGAGTCCAAGATCCGTGCTCGTCATAGACGGCCTGGGAGTCTTGCACCTACAGATTGCGGTAGGTTCCATCGGCGTTCAGAATCAGTTCGCCCTCCGAACCCTTGCCGCAGCGAATCAGGGATGTGGGTGTAGTCGCCTATGTAACTTCCGGGCACCAGCCTGGCCTCGGCCGGCGGCGCCACGATTGTCGGCGCCTCGTTTTCGCCACCCAGGCATCCTGCCAAAACCAGGCATAGGGCGGGAAGGGAGTGGCGGACGCGTTCGTGCATGGGTTCCTTCGATAAGGGACTTACGCGGGCTCAGGTTTTGGAGCCGCCGAGCCCAGGTTTCGGGGCCAGAAGTCCGACACAATAAATTAAGTATATTCGGCAAATTAATCGCCCAACCTATGAGCTTACTGTCCCCCCTTCGCCACGATCGCTTGTTTCCGACTGACCGTCATGGGTAAGCTGCGGAAATTCCATCCCGAGCGGTACTGTCGCGGCGTAATGGAACAGCGGGGGCTGAATTGAACGACCGATCAGGCTTCCACTGGGGCATTCTCGGATGCGGCAACATTGCCGGTAAGTTCGCGCGCGATTTGGCCGCCCATGGGATATCGGTCGCCGCAGTCGCCAGCCGGGATTCCGGCCGGGCCTCGGCGTTCGCGGAGGGTTTGGGCATCCCACGCGCCTACGGTGATTATGCGGACCTGCTCGCCGATCCGCGTTTGGATGCGATCTATGTCGCACTTCCCAATCATATGCACGCGGAGTGGTCTGTACGCGCGGCGCGGTCCGGCAAGCACGTACTCTGCGAGAAGCCCGCTTCCCTGCTCGAATCCGAAGTCGCCGCCATGTTGGACACCGCACGCCAGGCCCGGGTTTTCTTCATGGAAGGCTTCATGTACGCCTTGCATCCGCAGTGGGCTCTGACGCGCACTTTGATCGAAGCGGATGCCATCGGAGCCGTGCGATCGCTCTCCGCGACCTTCTGCTACGATATGGGGCAGAAGCCGGGTAACATCCGCTTGAGCCCGGAAGCCTGGGGCGGCGCCTTCGCCGATGTGGGCTGCTACGGCGTTCATTTCGCCCGGAGTTTTGCAAGCGTAGGATCGGCTGGCGCTGCGCTGGGTGGCGAAACGCCAGGCGTCGGAATGCGGGACGGTGAAGCCCGCGTGCTACGCGCCCGATCCCTGCGCGGTCCCGAAGGCGTAGATGAGCGCACCGAGTTGAGCCTGGAATTCCCTGGCGGCGTGCGCGCGGAAATCTATTGCGCCTTGCGCGAAACCCGCCCCGCACTGGCCGTCATTCAGGGTGAACGCGGCCGCATCGAGATTCCGCAGCCCTGGCATCCGCCCGCATCGGAGGCAGAGATCCGTGTGTTCAACTCCGATGGGAAAAACGTTTATCGGACCGGCGACGGCTTGGCCGCATTCGCCCGGGAGGCGCGTGAAGTCGAGGAGCATGCCGCGAAGGGACAAAGCCCAACGCTCACCTGGGCAGACGCGATTGCGCAGGCGCGATTGATGGAGACGGTGCGGGGAGCGGTGGAATGGGAGTGAAGGAAAGCCGGAATCAATACCATGGGTACCCGACATTACAACGCTCCAACGCAAGGTAAAACCCCCTGCGAGGTTTCGCTTCCCACGAAGGGCTCGGCGAGTCCGACCCGGAACCGAAGGGCTACCTGTGCGCCCAAATCGGCGCCTTCAACCTGCATGATTGGGCCTTAGTTGACTGAGGATGGGAAATAAAATTCCAGGCCGGGGCCGGAAATTAAAAGCAGCCCCATGGTTATTGGTCGTATTCTTTCTTTTCGGATGTCTCCCCTTCGATGATAATAAAGTCACGGGTATCCAGAATAATCCATCCCCGAATCACGATTCGATTATCGTCAGCCTCGATCCAGGCACTGTTGATCAAATCTATTCAATGGCTTCGGGTCCAGGTACTGTTTATGCCGCATCGGCTTCACATGGCGTGCGGGTCACCGGGGATTCCGGGGAAAGTTGGGGCCTTACTTAATCCCTGTACACCTCGCGCCTATGCGCGACCCGGATAACAATGACTACCAAGACACCAGCATAGATTTCATACACCATCCGGTATTCTCCGACTCGGATGCGGTAGGCATTTTTAGCGCCTGATAATTTTTTACACCCATTTGGTCGAGGTTCCGTTACAAGCCCATCGATTGCCTTGAAAATCCGTGCTTGTAAAGTCGATGAAAGCCCCGCCAATTCCTTTTCGGCGCTCCGCTGGATTTCGATCCGGTAAACCAATCAGGCCGCCCGCGCCTTTTTCTTTGTGCCACCGGTCAGGGTCTTCTTCACGGCTTCCCAGGGGCGAGATGCCTCCCCCCGACGAGCCTCGATCGCTTGTAGATCAGCCTTGTCTTCCATTCGCTCCCATTCTTCCAGAGCCTTTAGCGCCTCAATGGGAATGATTGCGCATGCAGGCTTACCGTGTCTCTCGACCACAATCCGTTCCTTGCCGTATGAGGCGCGACTTATCAGGTCGGCCAAATCCTTCCGTGCTTGTGCTACAGATACGTTGGACACATTTCCCGCCTTCGTTGAGGTACCAATTTTACAAAAGCCTAATTATGTACATATTATACACTTTTAGGGGAAAACACGCAATCTCAACTAGCCAATGTGGCCGGGCCATTTTGGACCGAGAACAGGATTTGAGCGAAATCATCGTTTTTTGTCTGAGTCTGACTGGGCTTTCCAGAGGGGTGCGGATTCGAATCCGCGGTCAACTCCAAACGTTCCATCGGAATTTTATTCGTCAATCCACCCTTAAGTCAGGCGGGATCCTGGCGATTGCCCAGGTTCATGGCAGATCGCCAATCAAGTGCTCATTGGGCGCGGTAAGCTCCCAAAGCATCAATTGGTTTTTTCCCGTTGAACCGGTTAGCCTGAAGCTCACCGTTCCCGGTTTACCTACCGCTTTTTCTTGAACCTGAATGAGCCGACCATGGAGGTCATATTCTCTGAACACTACCTTACCGGTTCGCCATATTTCGAAGGATAGTGATCCGGAGTTGAAGGGATGTATTTGCTTCATGTTCTCCCGGCTGGGTAAGTTGGACACGGGCATCGGTTTCGGCACAAACTTGATGGCGAAGGCGTTTTCACCTTGCTTGGTGGTGTTCTCCTTGCCCACAACGATGAATCCACTGTCCGGCGTTGCCGCGATGGTATAAGGATCCAAATTGTTGCGCGTGACGCCACCGGCTATGGCCGGCAAGTCGAATTGTTTTTCCCATTGAATGGTTTTGGCGGTGGAATCCGTGACGAACACCCAAAGACCGCTGTCCGGGACGGTTCCTTTAAGTCCTAGGAAGGCGATACGGTTATCGGTCAATTGGGTCGCGTCGAAAAGCGCGTCATCACTTCCGCTCAAACCGGCGGTATTCCAGGAGTCATTGCTGCCGGCTTCCGAAATGAAGGACCACCACGCGTCATAGGACAGGCGTTGATACTTGGTCCAACAATCCTCTTCGTAGGCTTGCCCCACGACGATCAGTTTTCCATTGCGAAGTTTTCTGACCCGGGAAACTTGGTTCATTTCCGTTCCAACTCCTTTGAGGGAAAATGAGTATTTGAAGAGGCCGGCTCTATCTCCAACATTTGTGATTATTCCAGTTGCTTGATTTCCGCCCATTAGGAAACCACCCGAAGCAGTTTCCAATAAAGACCATCCGGCGATTTCAAATCCAGGTGAATCACTCCACTCCCTGACTCGGTTGATTGGTGCCCCCAACGAATCGAATTCCATCCAGACAGCATAGTTATTGAGCGTCGAACCGCTGCCATAAGGAAACGCATCTCCACCCACGGCGATAATGCGGCCATCCGTGGTTTGCACCAGGGATTGCAGGGTGGCGCCCTGGAGGAGTTTGGAGCGATCGGCTATTGAATCGTAATACCAATAGTTGGATTTTAAGTTGAGTTGTGAATCGAGTCGGAGCAATAGTGGGCTTCCAAAGCGTACGCCGCCCACAAAAAATTCGCCGTTAATAGATTGAATAATTGAAGCGCCTTTACAATTTCCTCTGAATGAAAATTGTTTTTTAAGTAATAACTTTCCTTTTTGGGATAATTTTTCAATCAGCACATTCGCGATTCCAGAGCTGTCATCCGTAGATCCCACACAAATGAGATCCCCACTCGGTAAAATAATGGCTTGTTTGAAGACATCAAATATCGGGTCATTTCTTGAATCCACCCCCCCGTCATAGGTAAACGTCCAAGCCGTGTCGAAATTGGCCGTCATCGCAGCACAAGGGCGACTGCAGATAAAAAGCGGAATTGCCGCCAAGCAATACCTAAGGAAATCGAACCTGATTCGCTTTGAAAAACACATACAACCACCTGTTTTAATGTTGGTTGGATCGGTTTCATTGGAGATCCATGCCATTAAAAAGCGCAAGTTTAAAATAGGTTAAATCCGATTTATGCGAACAAGGTCTGCCGGTAACCACGGCGACGTTACATGCCGCTCAATTGCACGCTGTTCTCGATCATCCCGGCCACGATGGAATAACGGGTGAGCCCGGCCGTATCATGGATGTCGAGCTTCCCCATCAAATGCTGTCGATGCTTCTCCACGGTTTTGATGCTGATGTCCAACACGTCGGCGATTTGCTTGTTGGCCTTCCCTTCCGCGATCAGGTGGAGCACTTCCCCCTCCCGCAAACTGAGAGGCAGAGGCGTGGACCGCGCCGCGCCCACCGGGCCGTGGGCCTTCCAGGAGTGTTCGCGGAAATGGCTTTCGTTGCTCGGGCTGAAAAACAGATTTCCTCGATGGACTTGGCGGATGGCCTTGGACAGAATCAGGAAGGATATTTGCTTGATGAGATATCCCCGCGCGCCGATGGCGACCATCTGCTCCACGTAGGCCTCGTCGCTGTGGGCGGAAAGCACCAATAACTTGGCGCTCGGCGCAGCTGCGCGGATTTGTCGCGCCGTTTCCAGTCCGTTGGGCAAGGGCATGGAAAAATCCATCACGATCACGTCCGGTTTCATCTTCTCCGCCAAGCGCACGGCCTGAGGGCCAGCCTCCACTTCCGCGATCACATGGATGTCCGGCTCGGCGGCCAACAACACCTTGAGGCCTTCGCGCACCACGGCATGGTCTTCCGCCAGCAGCACCGTGATACGCGGATCGGACTTTTTGGCGCGATGCCAAGTCAATGATTCATGTGGCAGTGTAGATATGGTTTCCTGCATTGAATACCCCGCTGATCGAAAAGGTATACTGGCCACCACGTACGATTACGTACCCTGATCGACATACATTTTTCCTGGGGCCAAGGCATGGAAAAGATCGCCCGTCACAGAAAAACGTCCAAGCTGTGTTGGAATTGGCCGTCACGGCTGCAAAAAACGGTTACAGGGAATTAGCCGGCTTCAGTTAAAAATCGGTATCAACTGGAGAAACCGAAAGCTGTTTAGGTCCGCGACCGCAATAGCTTAACCGCCAAGTCCCACGCCGACACCATCGACTCCTCGTCCGCCACGCCTTTGCCGGCGATGCCGTGGGCCGTTCCGTGATCGGGTGAAGTCCGCACGAAGGGCAGGCCCAAGGTGCAATTGACGCCATGCGCGAAATCCACCGTCTTCATCGGACCGAAGCCTTGATCATGATACATGGCCAGCACGCCGTCGTAGCGGCCGCGCAGGGCTTCCAGGAACACCGTATCGCCCGGCAACGGACCATGGCACGGATAGCCTTCGGCTTTTAATTGTTCCATCGCGGGTTTCAGGATTTCGATTTCCTCGCGGCCGAACAAACCGTTCTCGCCCGCATGGGGATTGACTCCCGCCAAGGCGATGCGCGGGCTGGAGACGCCCCGGGCCAAGAGGCTTTTCCAGGTGAGCTTGACCACGGCTTTGATGCGCGGGATGGTGATGGCGTCGAGCGCCTTGCGCAAGGGCAGATGATCGGTGACGTGACTGACCATGATTTGTGGTGTTACCAGGGCCATGATGATGGTTTCCGCGCCCGTCATTTTTTCGAGGATGTCCGTGTGGCCCACGTAATGGTGGCCGGCCAGGTTCATCGCTTCCTTATGCAAAGGCGCGGTGACGATGGCGGCGGCGTCTCCGGCGAGGCAGCTTTCCACCGCGTGCGTGAAATAATGATAGGCCGCGTTGCCGCAAAGCGCCGATACCTTGCCCATCTCGAAATCCCCGCTGCGCAACAAATCCAGGCTGCGCACGCCGATACGCCCGGGCCGAGGCGAATCTTCCGGACCGAATTCCACTTTGAGATCCAGGTACTTGGCCGTTTCCGTCAGGATGTCCCGCTCGCCCACCACGACGGGTTGGAAATCGTGTACGGACGCGAAGGCCGTGGCCGTCGTGAACTTCGTCGATGTCGCGGCCCTAGTAGTTGTGGAGGCCGCCGTGGAAGTCAGCGCCCCAGTAGTTGTTCCGGTAGCAGCCGCGGCGATGCGCGCGAGGCATTTGACCGTCACTTCCGGTCCGATGCCGGAGGGGTCGCCCATGGTGATGAGGATTTTTTTCATAAGGTT
>JADGQO010000147.1 GCA_017881725.1 Fibrobacteria bacterium | reverse complement strand
TTGACGAAAATAACCGGCATGCAACGGATGCTACGGTGAAAAAATCGCGGCAAGAATGAGAACGGATGCATCATTTTACAAGATACAATACAACTTCGCGCGGTCGAATGGGAAGCGCCGATCGACATCGCTTTGCCGGCGGCGGATCCAGCCCGGCGCGGCTCCGGGTTCAGCCCGGCGTTGCGTCGAAAAAAAAGGGAAGCGGGCCTATAAGCCGGGTTCTGTCTCAGGCAATCGGCAAAGCCGAATGCTTGGGATGGCCATCCATCTGGGACGCCGGTTACCCGTCGCCTCTAGCAACCTACCCGGTGATCGAACGGAGCGGATCGCCCCGAGGCGCATCAAGCTTACGCTTGATGATCGAACTTGCGTTCGATTTAGCCGAGATCACCCTATTTGGTCTTGCACCGAATGGGGTTTGCCCTGCCATCGCCATCACTGGAGATGCGGTGAGCTCTTACCTCGCCATTTCACCCTTACCGGGGATTGGCCTTGCGGCCAATCCTTGGGGTTTTGCTTTCGCAAAACACCCGCTCAGAGTTACCCCTGAGTGGCGGTATATTTTCTGTGGCACTTTCCGTCGCCTCGCGGCGCCTGGCCGTTAGCCAGCATTCTATCCTGTGGTGCCCGGACTTTCCTCAAAGATCAAAGTGCGTAGCACGTTGATCCCTGCGGCCATCCAGCCCGCTTCCCATCGAATCGGGAGGAACAAGATAATCGAGAGATGACCAATAGTCATTTCCGGGGCCCACTCGCTCGCGCTTTGGCCTCGCGGGGACTTTTCAACACCCTGTTAAAGGGCTTCGGATGCCTTGGATTGGGGTTTTTCCGGTGTCGTGGATTTCGATTTTTTCAACAGGCCTTGGTAGGCTTTATCCGCCGCCAAAACTTTTTCCAACGCGGCCTGCCGCTTCTGTTCGCCGGAAAGGCATTGTTTGGCCCGTGGTGTCGCATTGTATTGATCATCGCAAGCCTTCTCCAGTCCGAACAATTGTTCCATGGTGGATTGGACGACGGGGTCATTGGGATCGCCGCCCTTCAATTTGGCCTGATTCAAATTGTATTCCAAACCCGCTCGGGTCGCTTGGGCGTCGCGGCATTGCTTCAAGGCCAGGGACTTCTCGCGTTCGCAAGTCCGGATTTCCTTTTTATCCACGTCACTCAGGATTTTCCGACGCATATCACGTTGCGCGGAGTCGAGACTGAATTGCAGGGCGGCAGCGGGATTGGCTGCCAAGGAGGATTGATAAGCCTCCGGACCGGCGCTGGGCTTGACAGGAGCGGGGGAGGACGCTTTCGGTGAAGCCGCCGGAATGGACGGATCGGAAGCCGCGCCCACGCCAGCAGGCAAAACAAAGGTCCACATAAATGCCCAAGTCATGGCAAAAAGGAGACTAGTTGATTTCGGCATAAAACCTCCATCATGGAATATAGCTCCCCGCGCAGCCGTTATCATCCGGAGCGGGAAACGGGGCCGAGTCTTGATCCGATGGCCCGGGACCGGCAGGCCTATTTCCGATTTGGGTTATAAGACGCGCCGGAAGCGCGCGCGCGCCAGTAGCAGGCAGGTTACGGTAGCGGATAATAGGATGGTAGCGAAAACGGCGAAATGCGCCCAGGACGCGAAAATAAAATTCCCCGCGGAAATAACGGCGAAAAACGCGGCCAGCATGAACAGGCTGGTGATTTGGGCCGCGCCGCGCACAGACTCGGATCGCAGCGACATCAAAGTGGCGACAGAGGCCAGGAACAACCCGAGGCAAGGTGTCAACAGCATGGCCTTGGCCGCGTCCTCACCGAATCCAGGCATCATCAGGCCGCGCTCGGCTAGCATGATCAACATTAGCGTTTGGCCCAGCCATCCGATGAGGACCGGAAGCGGGAAAACCCCCAGCACCTTTCCCCAGAATAACGCGCCCGTTTCCACCGGCACGCAGAGCAGGATTTCCAGGGTGTTCCGTTCTTTCTCGCCCGCGAAGGTATCAGCGCCCATGGGCACCACGGCGCTGGGCGCCAGGGCCGCCAGCATAAGCAACAGCGAGCGCGCGAGAATCAGGGCTTCGCCTTCCGATCCGGCGGGACGGAAATAGAGATTGAAGGCCTGGATGCCGATGAGCAAAAGCGGTGTCAGCAGGAAGGGCGCCAAAAAACGCGGTTCGCGTAGGACCAAACGCCATTCGTGTTTCGCGATGCGCAGGGATTGGGACAGGCTCATGCGTCCACCCAGCGCTCGTAAATTTCCGCCAAACCCGCGCGCTGCAATTCCACCGAACAAATCCGGAATCCGCTGGTTACCATGGCGGCCAGGATGTCCGGCATGCGCGCCTCCAGGCTTTCTCCCCGCAATTCTGCCGCCGCAGCTTCTTCGGGCCGCACCGGATCTTCCGGGCCTGGGGCCGGCTGCGCGTCGATGAAAATCCCCAGCCGCGCGGCCGTTTCCGCCAGCAATTGTTTATCCGGGGCCGACGCGAAGCCCACGCGCGCGCGTCCCCGCGACTGACCCTCGCTCAGAATCTCCCCGCGCGTTCCCGACCGCTGCAACCTCCCCCGGTTGAGGAAACCGAAATGCGTGGCCACGCTTTCCATCTGTTCCAAGCGATGCGTCGCCACCAGCGCCGCCGCGCCCGATTCCGCCAGGTAACGCCGAAGGTACTGGAGCACGGCCTTTTGCGCGACCGGATCGAGATGGTCGGTGGGTTCGTCCCACAACAACAGTTCCGGCCGGTGCAAGAGGCTGCGGACCAAATGCAATTTCTGGCGGTTGCCCTGGGACAATTTCGCCACCGGTTTCCCGTCCAGCTCCAATTGCAATTCCCCGGCCAGGGCGTCGATGCGCGCCTGCACATCCGACACGGCGTAAAAGGATCCGAAAAAAGCCAGGTAGTCCCGCGCGTCCAGCCGGGCGTACACACCCGGATTCTCGATCAGCACCCCGAGACGGCCCAGGTCGGATCGTGGCGAACCGCCCTGCCCGGGCGGGGGTCGGCCGAAGACGCGGATCTCGCCTTGGGATGGCTTCACCAGTCCCGTGGCGCAACGCATCAAGGAAGTCTTCCCCGCCCCGTTGGGGCCCAACAGCACGAACAAAGCCCCTGCAGGCAACGACCAATCCAGACCCGCCAACGCGGTCACAGGCCCGCGCGGGGAAGCATAGGTAACATGTAGGTTACGGGCGTCGATGACGGGGGTAGCGGGAGTGGCTGTGGGCGGGGTCATGGCAGGCACGATGGGCATGGCGGGCATGGCGGATTTCTGGGTAACCCGCCGGTTACCCGGCCACGAACATGGATTCCACGAGCATATCGGGGACTTTCACCGAGGAGAAGGAATCGGAATATTCATTGGATAAACCCCGGATGGCCAGGAGCATTTGAAAATAGTTCGAACTCAGCGTCACCTTGTCCACGGGTTTGATGCGCTTGCCGTTCTCGTACCAAAACCCTTGCGCCCCGATGGAAATTTCCCCGGATATGGCCGAACAGCCGGATCCGCCGTCCAGCTTGGTGATGAACAGGCAATGCGGATTGGCCGACAGCAAATCCTGCAAGGTCGCGTTCCCCTTCGCCACCAGATAATTGGAAAAACCGGTTCCCGCCTTTCCCGAATACCCGCGCGACCCGGTGCCCGTGGGCTTGCAGCCCGCCTTCTTGGCCGACTCCAGGTTGTACAGATAGGTTTGCAAGACGCCGTCCTTCACCACTTCCAGGCGCGCAGCGGCCACGCCTTCGCCGTCGAAAAGATGGGATCCCGGCATCCCAGGTATTAATGGATCGCACGTGATGTTCAATTCCGGCACCGCGATGGCCTGCCCGATTTTTCCCGTCAAACGAGACTGGCCCTTTTGCACGGCTTCGGCGAAGAAAGGCGAACCGAACATGGACATGAGCGATGCGCTGACGCGGTTGCTGAACACGACCGGATAGGAACCGGAAGGGATGGATTCCGCGCCCAGCAAATCCACTGCGCGTTCCACGGCTTTGGCCGACATGAAGGCCGGGTCGAAAGCCCAGCTGCGGCCGCCATTGGAGTAAACGCCCATCTTCTTGTTCTCGCCTTCTTTCGCCACCACGCCGATGCCGGCATGGACGACGTTGGATCGGGAGCTGTAAGCGACCCCGTTGGAATTGCGCACCATGGACATGCCTGCGGATCGGCTGGCGCCGAGGTATGGAATATTGTCGATGCGCGCGTCGGCGGCCCGTGACCGGGCTTCCAATTCCAGGCACAAGTCCTTCATGCGATCGAGGCCGATGTCTTCCAGGGCGGGATTATAAGACTTGAGATCGATGTCGGACAGTTTTTCCGGAAAAGGCAACTCCATCTCGACTTCGTCGGTCAGGTAGGTATGGCTCAGAGCGTCGCGCACGGTTTGCGTGATGGATGCGCGCGACATTTTCTCCGTGAAGGCGAAGCCCGGCCGCCGGGCCTTGAACAGGCGGATGCCGATGCCGCGCGAGTTGGAAATTTCCGTGGACTTCACCTTGCCTTCGAACACTTCCAGTCCGATACTTTCCGATTCGCCCGCCACGGCGTCATAGGCGTCGGCGCCCAGCCGCTTCGCTTCCGCGAGCATGAAATCCAGCGCGTCCGACGGCGATAAGGACTCGGTTCCGCCGCCCGTGGTTTTCCGGATTCCCGATCCGGATCCGTCCACTCCGGTAGATTGGATATTCATCGGCCCCCCACCAGGATATTGTCGACCTTGATGGTAGGCTGCCCGACCATCACCGGGATGCTTCCGGAAGACGCCCCGCACATGCCCGCCGCCATTTCCAAATCGTCCCCGACCATGGAAATCATGGGCAGGATGTCAGGACCTTTTCCGATCAAAGTCGCGCCCCGCACGGGCTCGGTGATTTTTCCGTTACGGATCAAATAGGCCTCTTCCACCGCGAAGTTGAATTCGCCCGTGGCCGGGTTCACCGAACCGCCGCCCATTTTTTTGGCGTACAATCCATTGTCGATGCCGCCGATCATGCCCGACACCGTGTGGATGCCGCGATCGATATAGGTGTTGCGCATGCGCGAAACGGGCGCGTATTGATAGGATTCGCGCCGCGAGCTTCCCGTAATTCCTTGACCCGTTTCCTTGCCGCCGACGCGGTCGGACATGTAGGCTTGCAGGATACCGTCCTTGATCAGAACCGTCCTCTGGGTCGGATTCCCCTCGTCGTCGATGTTCTGCGAACCCCAGGCGTTTTGCAAAGTGCCGTCGTCTATGGCCGTCACGGATGGGTGCGCAATTAACTGGCCCACTTTGTCCGCGAAAGGCGTGGCCTTGCGCCGCACGGCTTCGGTCTCAAGCAAATGCCCGCAGGCTTCATGGAAAATGACGCCGCCGAATCCGTTGCCCATCACCACCGGCATCTTACCGCCTTTGACGTAACCGGCCGAGAGCATCAACACGGCGCGTTCCGCCGCCATCCTGGCATAATGCGCGATGTCGAGCCCTTCGAAGTATTCGAAACCCCGCATGCTCCCGGGAGCCTCGCTGGCCGTGAAAATTTCACCGCCCGCCTCCGCCGTCACGTTCACGGTGAACCGCGAACGCGTGCGCGTGTCCTCGGTCCACAACCCCTCGCTGTTGCAAATCAACACCTGCGTGACCATGTCCCCGGCGCGGGAATTGACCTGCACGATTTTATCGGAGTAGGCGCGCGCCGCCTGGTCGGCCAACTTGATCAGGTCCAGCTTTTTCTCCTGCCCGATTTCGCGTGGATCCTTGGTGATCTTATGCCGGTTTTCAAAAACCTTGCCCACCAGGTTGACCGTAGGCGCGGAACTGTGGTTCACGATGATGCCGCGGCTTCTCGCCAGGTTATCGATCAATTTAACGATGTGATTTTCGTCATCCTTGCTGGTATGTGCGTACAGGACTTCCGTCCCGTACACCAACCGGATGCCCAACCCGTAATCCGTCCCGGCCGTGGCCGATTCCACCTTGCGGTCCCGGAAGGAAACCGACGCGTTGCGCGACTCCTCCTCGAAAATTTCCACGAAGTCGGCCTGGCGGTCGAGCCCGGCCTGAATGATGCGCTCAGCCTTGATTTTGTCCATGCATAATCCTGGGGATATTCAGTGCAATTATACAAAATCGGGTATGCCGAAGCCCGGTTCGCGGGGTGCGGACTTCGGTTTCCGATGTGATACCGGCTTACGCGAGCGATTCACTTCAGGAGCCCTTGGCATCGACAATTTCCATGCAAGTGTGGCCGCACCGGAAATCGAACTCGCAAAAATGCCTCCAACCAATCTCCCGTCCCGGACCTAAATTATCGGTAAGCGCCAGGAGGAAATGAATGACTTTAAAACCCAAGCATCTGATGGGTGGAGTAGCCGCGTTTTTGATCGCGGGCGGAATGGTTTTTGCGCAACCGGCGCTCATTTGGAACGATACCCATATACCCGGAGAAGTGGTGCTAACGGCTTTGGATTCGCTCCCAGGTGGCGTTCTGGCCGGCACGCAGTCTGGACGCATTTATCGATCCGTGGATCAGGGCAAGACTTGGAAACTTGCCTTGGACCAGGCCGGTGACGCCATACAGAATTTCGCTCGCATCGGTAATCTGCTTTTCGCCGCCGCGGGCAGCCGGGGTGATCTGGGGCTTTGGGATTGTTTTAGCATGAGTTGCGTCAGCCCCGTAGTCACGGGAGGGCTGTTTAAATCCATCGATAGCGGCGCGCATTGGTTGAAGGTACCCGAAATTGAAAGCGTCACCGATTTCGCCGATTCCGGAAATTCGATCATGGCATGCGGATTGTCCGGTGTTTATCGCTCGAACGACCAGGGGGGCAACTGGGTTAAACTTCTAAACCAAAATTCCACGGAAAGCCCGAACACTCAGTACGTCACCGGGTTCACGTGGCAAACCAAAACGAAGGAATTGGTGCTTACGACTTGGCGGGGAGAAGTTTGGACCGCCCCCAGCGAGGCCAATCTAATCGCCTGGAAATCCATCGCAAAAAAGGGGGCGAAGGCCCTGGCCAGGGCTGGAAACCTCGCGTTGATTTCCTTCGCGGCCGATTCGACTGGCCCGGTCGGGCCGACCGGCGGAATCGCATACACCTTGGACGATGGGGCGCATTGGAAAACGACTTCAAAAAGCAAATATCGTTTGTTGGGCGGACGAGGCACATCCTTGTTCGGAGCTTCGGATTCCGGGATTTTCCGTAGCGATGACAGCGGCGCATCCTGGAAAATTTTCGCCGGGCCGCTCCCGGGACGCGACACCGCGAGTCTCGCGGTTGGATTACCGGGATCCGTCCTGGCCACAGTGTGGGGGAAGGGCGTTTGGTCCAATACCGGCACGGGAAATTCGTGGTTGAAATACACCGAAGGTTTTCACACCGGGGCGGTAAAGGCCGTGGCCTTGCATGGAGGGGAAATCATGGCTGTTGAAGCCAATTCCGATTTTTACCGGCGCAGCGCGGGTTCCGCCGGAACCTGGATCGCCCCCGTGAGCATAGGCTGGGACACATACGGTTACGTCCTCGCTTCCACCCATTCATCCTTCTTTTTCGGCGGCCAAAAACTTCAGGGCGGCGACGGCTCATCGCTTACCGCCGCCGTTACTCCGGTCTCCAATGAGGCGGTCTCGAAAATCACCAGCGATGGGATCTCCACGGCGTACTAGACCGTGAATGACGGGCTCTACCTATGCTCCTCCGCCGATCCAACCCGTTGTGTACCGGCCGGAAAGATCGGCGTACCGCCGACAACCGCGAAGCTCCCGGATGCCCCTCCCTACTCCAGGGTCCGCGCCTTAGTCCTTTCCGGAGACACCCTAGTGGTGGCCATTGACAGTCTTTATTTTTCGAAGGATCGCGGAGAACATTTTGAAAACCTCGGACTGTTGCCGTCGCAAACCAATGCGCTGGGGATTCATTCCGGCAAAATTTTAATTGGCACCGGAACCGGATTTTTCAGTTGGGATCTTCAGGCGCGCTCTTTGGCGGTGGAATCCGCACCCAGATCGTACGCACTATCGATCCAGTCGCTCCGCTTTCGGCCAGGGGAAACCTATGCGCTTTTCAATGGGTCGGTTTATCGGCGTAAAGACAGTGAATCGCTATGGACTGAAATTTGGTCCCAGTCCCTTGGCAACGTGGCGCAATTCGACATCGAAGACAATCTGGCCGTTTTTGGCCTGAGCAGCGGGGAGGTTTATACCCTTGCCTTGGATTCCATGCCCGTGAGCGTGCGTCCTGACCCGCGACTACCAAAGACCTCCCCGCGCAACCGCTCGATTTACACCGAAATGACGAGAGGCCGATTCCGGGTGATTTTAGGAGGGGTGGGAGGTTCGGGGGATCGGAGCCAGGCCGGAGCGGACGGACGATTCTCCGACCCGCGTTGACACCGTAACGCAGCGACCACGACGTACCCCAGCGGTTACGACGTAACCTAAAAGTTACCTGGATAAAATCACTTCTCCCCGGGGAACATCGAATCCAGGCGATCGGCGAGATGATCTCCGTGCGCGCCCGGAGCCGCGCCCAAAACTTCCGGCATCACGTCCGGAACGCCGTTTTCCTTGACGTCCTTGAGCACCACGCCCAGCTTGACTTTCGCCTGGCCGGCGATCATTTTCACCATGCCCAAATTGGTGCGATCGTCGAAAATCAGGACCATGATCACGTCCTCGTCCACGAGCGAGATATGGATGTTTTCCTTCGCCCCCTGATGGAACATCACGGAGAACTCCGTCTCGCCGATCAAGGTCGCGATGGCCTTGGTGGACGCGAAGCTGCCGGCCGCCAGGGCCGCCAGGGTGGTCACGTTGATATTGGGGCTGAATCCCACCTGCGAGATGAGATTGCCGTCCTTGTTGATGAGCAGGACGTACGCCGAGGCCGATTCGGTGATGAGGTTCGACAGGATTTTATTGATCCTGTCTATATCCTCTTTGTACAAGACGAAATCGCCCATTACTTGTCTTTCTTGAACAAGCCGTCGAAGAAGCCTTTTTTCTTCTCGCTGGGATGCGGCAACTTGCGCGTCTTGAAGGTGTCGTCCTTGGCCATGTCCTCGTAGGTGGTCACGATGCCGCTATTGTCTTCAATCCCGCCGCTGCCCTTTCCCATTTGGGCGGGAGGCTCCGCGTTGCGCGGATCCTGCGGGGGATTGGGCTGCAAAGTCGGGAAAGGACCCGTATTTTTCGGACCGAAGCCGGGGCCTCCCGAACCGGGTGTGGCGAAACCGCCGCCCGATCCGGGGAAACCGCTGGGCGCATTGCCGAAGCCGGGATTGGACGCGCCGAATCCGCCGGGCGCATTGCCCAGGTTTGGCGCGTTGTTGCCGGAAGGAAATCCGGAACCCGGCATGCCGCCAGACTGCGCGCTGAACGGCGAACCGGACGAGGGTGAACTTCCGAATACCGGACCGCCGCCGCCCGAAGGTGCGCCGGGTAAGCTTCCCAAACTGGGAAAGCTCGGCGAACCGGTTCCCGGTGAGGGCGGATTTCCTCCCAGGTTTGGCGAGCCAAGATTGGAGCCGCCGAAACTCGGAGTTCCGAAGCTCGCAGGTCCGCCCATAGGAGCCGGTTTGGGCGAGGCGGGAAAGTTTCCGGGACTCGGCTGAAACGCGGGTTTGGAGCCGCCGAAAGTTTCCACGAAGGGCGAAATGGGAATGCTTCCCGTAGGCGGAGAAAATCCCGGGGCGGCGGGCGTAGCGCCGAGACCGGGAGGCTTCGAGCCCGGGAACGGAAATCCTGCCGGTGCGCCGGGAGATGGCGATCCAAATTGCGAAGCCCCAGAAGGCGGAGCGGGCGGAGTCGCTCCGAAGGCGCCGGGAAAAGCCGGCTTACTGCCCGGTGGTACGAAGCTCGGAGGCCCCGGCGGAGCGGACGGTGGATTACCCGCAGGCGTAACATTCACGTTACCCCCGAATCCCCCCCCGAATGAAGGTGGATTGGCGCCGAACCCGCCGGGAAATCCGCCGGTGGGGGCGGGGCCTGTGATGGGCGCCGGTTGGGACATCGAGGAACCCTGCGCAGGCCCGGGAAAAGCGCCGCCCGGCCTTCCGGAATTGGCTGTGAAGGGATTGGGAGCAGCTTGTGGAAGCGGAAAACCCGACGGAGCCTGGCCCGGGCGCGGCGGAAAGGAAGGAGGCGATCCCGCGCCGCCGTAACCGCCGAAGCCTTGGCCGGAAGGGGCTGCGGATGGCGGAGATGGGAAGGCGGGGCGTTGGGCCGGAGCGGAAGGTGGCACCGGAGCGGGAACGGATCCCGGAGCGGCGGGTGCTTCCGGCCGCGCAGGGCGACGCGTACCCTGGAAGCCCGCGTATTTGGCGTTGAACTTGTCGATGACGGATTTTCCGATGGCTTTCAGCGTGGTAAAGACGCCGACACCCGTGGCGGCCACAGCCTCCTGATACGGCAGGCGGTATTTATTCAGCAGGCTGTTCAGTTGATCGATGGGATAGATATTGGGTAAATCCCGCTTATTGTATTGCAGGACCAACGGGATGTTCTCAATCGCATGACCGTACTCGCGGAGATTTTCCTGTAGGTTGGCGAAACTTTCCAGGTTCTCCTGGAGCTTGTCCACTTGAGAATCCACCACGAACACGACGCCGTCCACGCCGCGCAGCACCAGCTTGCGGGTTGCGTTGTAATACACTTGGCCGGGCACGGTGTAAAGTTGGAACTTGGTCGAAAACCCTTTGATGGAGCCGAGATCCAAAGGCAGGAAATCGAAAAACAGGGTTCGATCGGTTTCCGTCGCCAAGGACACCATTTCACTTTTGTCCTTGTCGGGAATCTTGCGGTGAATGATTTGAAGATTGGTCGTCTTCCCGCTCAACCCCGGACCGTAATACACGATCTTGCAGCTGATTTCCCTGGTTGCATAATTAATCGATGCCACGGGATATTCCTTGGTTACTTGATTAACGGGCTCACTTGTGCGATTTCCACCCGGATGAGCCCGGTGTTGGCCTGGCTGTCCGCCAAGACCACGAGATAGCCGATTTCCACTACCTGGACGAAGAATTTGCCTTCCGTCGCCTCGATCATGGTTTGCATCAGGGCACCGGCATGGGCGTTGGAAACGATTTTGTTCGCCACCTGCTGCACCGAGACAATCAAAGCGCTGATGAAGTCCGAGGGAACAGGGGTCCGGAAGTGGGACACGATTTCAATCCCGTCGGGACTGACGATGCTCGATCCCTTCACGCCCTTGATCTGATTTATTCTTTCCAATATAGTCAACATTCCTGTTATCCCCGCAAATGTCCGCGCTCGTGCAAGAGCTGTATGATGGCTTGCGCCCCGCGCTCAATCCGGAATTTGAACAACTCATGGCTTCCACGTGTTCCGGCGACCACCAGGAAAAATAAACCCGATTGATCCAAATTGATGATTTGATGAAAACGATTTTCAGAAAAACTCACCGTTTGATCTAACGGTCCCAATCCCAGCATCCGGCAATGGGCCAGCATCTCCAAAAATCCCGCCAGAAAATATGGCGCTTCGATGAACAGGCTTTGCTGGGTTTCCTCGCCGAACGCCACCACCAAGCCTTCCCGGCTGAAAACCGCCGCCCCATGGATGCCGTTGACAAGGCTCAGGTAGCCCAGGCACGCGTCCAAATCCCGCGCTTCCGCGAGCTTGTTGATTTGCATCGGCGCGGCTTCGGCTTTACTCATCGGCCGAAACTCCCCTGGCCGGTTCCGAAACCCGAGCGCACGGCTGATCCGGCGCCGGCGGCGCGTGATTTGAAGAAAATATTTTCCGCGCGCACCATGGTGAGCAAGGACTGGTTGAGCGGCCCGGTCAACAAGTCCATGTGCTCCGAACCGGAATGCAAGGAAGTCAGGGTAAGGTGCTCGAAGGCAAAGCAAACCTTGTACACTTCCCCCGCGTCCAGGTTGCGGCAGGAAATCGCAATGTCGCCCGGAAGGGATTCCGGGAGCATGGCCATCACCGGTTCCAACTCCTTCACGCGGGCCATGGCACGATACCGATTTTGTTCCCCGTTCCACAATGAAATCGCTTTCGCGTTCTCATTCGCCAACAGCGTCTGGTAGGGCGCGAATTCTCCCGAGTCGGCGGCCGAAATGGCGGATGCCCCCGCAGAGATGGCTGCGGCGCTGGGCGGTTGCAAGGAAACCGGGTTATGCGCGTGAACCGGTGCGGAAGCGGTGGGCGGCACGGGCGGCTGGGTTCGCAGGGTCGGCAGCGCGACGAACGGGGAAGCCGACGCGGTCTGGCCAATGCCGGTAGAGGCCACCGGGCCGGTGGAGGCCACCGGGGCTCCGGCCGGGGCGGAGGGCACAGCGGCGGAGCGCACTGCCGCGAAGGCCGCAGGTGCGGAGACCGCATGCGGCGAAACTGCGGATACAGTAACCGGAGTGTTACCTGGGGCCTGGGCGAAGGCGGGATGGTGAGCGACCTGGAGCGGGACATCCTCGGGACGAGCCGACTGAATTTCGGCGGCCAGCGACGGCACGGACAGGGACGGCTGGCGTTCCTGGGCCTTGGGAGCGGCCAAAGCGCGTTGCTCGTGGGTGTCCTCGTCGACGGGAGGCGGGGGGGAAATGCCCTGCGCGGCCAGCCACTCCAGGTGGACGCAACATTCCAGGAGCGACAGGGCGACCATGTCGTTGGGCTGCAGGTTTACCCGCGGAACCAGGCGTTTCTTCACGGTGGCGAAATCACCCGTCTCAATGCCTATTTGCGTCTGCAAATAGAAAACCATGTCCTTGAACCGGGAAGCCTGCTTGGCCTCCAGGCTATGCAGGACATGCGCGGCAAGCTCGTATTTTTTCGCGCGGGTCAACAGGCAGGCATACGCCAGCGTGCTGGAGCTTTGCACGAAACTCTGGCAAATTACGTCCTCGGCCAGGACGGCTGCGGCGGATTTTACTTCATGAGTGGTAGCGGTCATCAGGCGGTTACCTTAGTTCGTATTGTTTGTCGTCGATTTTCTTGTAAACCGGACGATCATGACCCACTCCGCCAATCTCGCGGGGCAACAGATCCCCTTCACGGATCAATTCATTCGCATCGGCGGGTAATTTGTCCTTCCGGGCGGCGTAATCGATCAAGAAAACCTCCATATTTCCACGCGCCAGGGAATGGGCGATGGCGACGTCATAATCGACAGTTTCACCGCCGGTCCCGTTTCCGGCGGATTCCAACATCCAAAAGGAAAATAGTCGCACGGCCGTGGCCATCAAAAGAATGACGACCGCCACGCCCAGCACCAAAGCCGTTTTTTGATCCTTTTCGGATTGAGGATCCGGCGCCACCGCCGTCTCGGCTTCCCTGCGTTCGGAAGCGTCCGGCGCGACTATTCCATCGTGCCATAAATTTACGATGCATTCGGAAAGCCGGAAAGAGCCAAAAGGAACTTGCTTCGAGATTTGGGCCAGGCTTTTCTTCCCGTCGACCAGGCTCAGCACCATGAAATCCCAACCCTGCTTGTCCCCGGTATGCTCCTTGCCCGTCGGCCGGAACACGGCGTTCGCATCGGGCAACTCTTCGCGCAACCTTGGCCATTCGTCGATGCGGCGCATGCCTTCCATGCAGGCGAACTCCGTGGAAAGGCTCATTTGCACCGAAGCGGGCATTTGTCCTTTGATGCCGGTGCCGAATTCGTATCGCCCCGAAGCCCAGCCGAACAACTCGCAGGCCAAATCCTCCGAGATGATCTGGAGCCACTCCTTACCGTCGTTCTCGTCCAGAAACCCTTTGGTCGCCAAGGTGGCGAGCAGTCCGCGGTTCATATTCCGCGCGACCGCCTCCATGTCCTGCATTTCCTGGCGGGAAACCTTTCCGGAGGCCACGAGCATTTCGCGGACCTTGCTTTCGGGCGTTTCCCCGTTGACGCGCACGCCGGTCAGATTGCCGTTGGAAAGGAAGATCTCGGCCTTTTCCTTTTGCTTGGTCAGGGTGAGCACCCCGGATTTATGTTGCTGCAACAAGAGTTGCAACACGTCCGCCAGGGAGAAATCGCTCAGTTCGCCGGAGAGTATCATCTGACCTGCTCCTTCTCGCCGGGCAAGGCGGTGGCTATCACCTCGCGGATATCGACGCGGTTGCGCAGCAATTTCAAATAATAGACGGCATAGCAAACCAGGAGCGGCGCCACCGGGAACCAACGCGCCGGTCCCAGCGCCAAGGCCGGGTATTCCATGACCAGGTGGTTTGTCTGCCACAAGCAACCGGCCAGCAGGCAGGCCGCCAGGAGCCATAAAAACCGCGCGGAGCCGCGCCCAAGATACAGGTCTCCGAAACCGGGTACAAGGATGTTGCCGGCCGCGCCCACGCGCATGAGCGATCGGGCCGCGCGCGTGCGGATATGCGCAACCAACTCGAGTTTCAGCCGGTTGTCTTGCACGGTCGAAACCGACTTGAAACAACCCTGGCAATGCACGCCCTTGCGGCAGCTCCGGCACATGATGCGGCCGCAAATCTTGCATTCGAAAAGATCACGGCCATGCGTGTGTTGGGAATAATGCCGGAACCGGAAATACAAGCCCAAAGCGGCGAAGCCTACCGCGCCCAAAATCCACGCTCCCGGAAACCGCGCGTCGCCTATATCGGTCGGCACACGGAGCGCGTCCAGGCCCAGAAAGGATTTCCAGGCGGCCTCCCAGGCCTGTGCGGATCGAAGCATCGGATCCATGGCCTTGCGGTTGGCGGGATAGGCCGGGAAATTCTCGTCGTTGTCCTTGAGGTACTGCGTCAGCCAGGCGGCGTCGATTTCCGCGGCGTGATCGAGGAACACCTTATGCTGGGAAGAATTGTTGGAATAAAGTTCGGCCTGGCTGGAATTGAACCACGTTTCCATCATTTCCGGAGCCGCGTCCCGGGCCTTGCCGTACGCGGCGCGGGCGGCGGGATAATCGATCCGCACCATGGCCAGATTCCCGATGTTCATGATGCTGTATGGGCTCTCACCGTCGATGCGGGACGCTTCCCGCGCGTGGGTAGCGGCTTCCGGATAATTGCCCACCTTCTTGTAGGCCAACGAGGCGGCCAAATCGCGGAAAAGGGAATCCTCATGCGTGCGGGGATGGAAATCCGCGATGCGCTTCAGCAGCGGGTCTTCACAGCCTCTCGCGTAGGCGTCGTGGTAGAGGTTCACGCCCAGGGTAACATCCAAGTGACGGTACATGGATTTTTCCCAGATGAGGAGGAAGGGGACGATGGCCATGCCGGACAGCACCAGCTTGAGCAACGACCGCTCCTGCGACGAACAGTGGCGCCACAACAGCATGACCCCGGCGAGGCACAAGGCGAAACCACCCGCTCCGGCCACGGCCAAGCTGAGCGGGGCCAAGGCCAGCGCCGCGTAACGGACCGGCTGTTCAACCGCTGCGGGCAGGCGCTCCACCCAGGGATGCGCGATGCGGGCGAAATGCCGCGCGAACAGGGCAAGCACGGCGAGACATCCGAACAGCCCCAAGCCGGCGCGCAGGCCGCGGGAAAGGTTAAGCAGCAATAATCCCTGGGTGTCGTAGTAGCGGGCCATGCGCAGGCACTCCCAGACGCGGGCGTAGAGATCGCTGAGATCCCACCGCAGGAAGGGGCTCTCCCGCCATTTCACCTCGGCCAAGAGGAGGGATGGCCAAGGCGAGAAGGGATCCAAACGGGCGGCGAATTCGGTTTGTTGGCGGGCCAAGGCGTAGGCGTGGTTGGCGACCGACGCGCGCGCGTTGCGCAATTCCAGTTTGGCCAGCTCCGGCACCCGCACATAGCCGCGTTCCAGCATGCTGCGCTGGACTTCCTGTTGGAAGGCCTTGGCGCGCAGGATCATTCCGTCCGACGCCAGGATGCGCGCCAGTTCATAGTTAACCGCGATGTTACCCCGGGCCATGGCCGCTGCGGTCCGCAGAGCCTCCTCGCCGGCGCCGGGCTTCGACTTTTCTGCCGCCAACCCTTTGGTGAAGGACATCCACAACTCATCGAAGGTGGCCGTCGTCGGATCGGAAACCGCGGGCTGGGAGTTGTCCGCGCGCAGTTTGGCCAGAAGCGTTTCGCCATCACCGGCCGAAGCCTGATTGGCAAATAGTTTGGCCGAGCCGGGATGGGCTTGCTGGAATTCCCAGCGCGACTTCACCGACTCATAAAATGAGGAGAGTATGGACGGCTGGGACAGGGCCGGAACGGCGACGGCCAACCAGGCGACGACCCGGATCAACATGCGCTTAATCAAGGGAAGTCCAACCCTCCGTCGCGTCGACCATAAATCCAAAAGCCGGAACCACTTGCATCAAGCCGGCGCCTTCAATCCGTATTTCTCTATTTTCCTATAAAGTGTGGAGATATCCAACCCCAGAATCTTGGCCGCCGTCGGTTTATGCCATTGATTTTGGGTCAATATCCAGTAAATGTACGCCTTTTCGATTTCGTTCAGGGTGGGTGAAACACGAGTCTCCTCCCCGGAAGGGGAATTTGTCGGCGTTTCCGGCTCCCCGGGATCCCCGCTTAACCCCATTACACCGTTCGGGTTTCCTTGGGAAGCTCCGGCGGAAACCATTTTGGCATTCCCAGCTGCGGATAAACCGGCGCCGCGCGCATCCAAGGTTTGCCCCGGCACGTCCAACTCCAAGGCCTCGATGATCTCCCCCGTGCTGAAGGCGATGGCCCGCTCCACGGCGTTTTCCAGTTGCCGGACGTTGCCCGGCCAGGCATAGCTTTGGATTTGACGCAAGGCTGTTTCCGAAAAACGTTTTTGGACATGGGATTTTTTATTCAGGAAATAATTCGCCAGGAGGATGGGATCCTCGCCGCGCTCGGCCAACCGCGGAGTGTAGATGCGCAGCACGTTTAGCCGATAATACAAATCCTCGCGGAACTCGCCGCGCGCCACGGCGTCTTCCAGATTGACGTTGGTCGCGGCCAGGATGCGGACGTTGATGCGCGAAGACACCGTGCCGCCCACGGGCGTGATTTCCCGCTCCTGCAGAACGCGCAACAGCTTGACCTGGGTGCGTAACGGCATCTCGCCGATTTCATCCAGGAACACCGTGCCGCCTTCCGCCACGGCGAACAGGCCTTCCTTTTCGGCATGCGCGGAGGTGAAGGCGCCTTTCATATGGCCGAACAATTCGGACTCCAGGAGGTTTTCCGATAAAGCCGAGCAGTTCACCACCACGCAGGGCTTCAGCGCGCGCAGGGATTTTTGGTGGATGAGCTTGGCCACCAATTCCTTCCCGGTGCCGCTTTCACCGGTGATCAAGACCGTGCTTTCGGAAGAAGCGATGGCATGGATGCGCTCTTTCAACTGGGTCACGGCGGTGGATTGGCCGATCAATTCGACGCCTTGCCGCTTGATGATTTCCTTCAGCTCGCGGTTTTCCGACACCAGAATCCGGTTCGACATGGCCTTGTCGACCACCTTGGACAGAAAAACCATTTCGAAAGGCTTGGAAATGAAATCGAAGGCGCCGAGCTTCACGGCTTCGACGGCTTTTTCCACGGTTCCATAAGCCGTCATGACCACCACGGGCAAATTCGGGAAGCGGTCCACCATGGCCTTCACCAAGACCAGACCCGAATCCGGGCCCAAGGACAAATCCACCATCGCCATGGCCGGCTCCGGCCCGTTCAACAGGCCCAGCCCGTCCGCGACACTTTGCCGCGCTATGGGAACAAACCCCTTCTTCTCAAAAAAAACTTCCAGCAATCCGCACAGGGAAACTTCATCATCGACGATCCAAACATTGGGTTTCATCCCGACCATTATCCCAATAAATCACGACGGAGTCGCGCCGAGATATTTGGGGACGCCTAAAAAAAATATCGGGGCTGGAAACAAAAAACCCGCCCAGACTTGGACGGGTTTAACCCATTTGGTGGGATTCCCGATGAACGGGAAGAATTTCTTGTGGATCCATCTTCCGCCGGCGGAGGAGGAGCTTTCGCACACGCATGCGGCGAAAACCTCGAATTTTGGAAGCTATCAGGCTTTGGAGGCCTTCAGACTTTGGAAGCAGTTAGGCTTTGGAGGCCAACAGGGCGTGGACTTTGCGCTTATAGTTGGAAGCGGTGTTCTTGGTGATGCCGGCTTTGTGGCTTTGGGCCGCTTTGTCCAGCATGGAGAAAAGGTTGGGAAGCTCGGCCGCAATGGCTTCTTTCTTTTCCGCGGTGCGGATTTTTTTCAAGCTGGTACGGATTGCGGAACGGATCCCGCGATTGGCCTGACGAGCCTTCTCCGTGGTGATCACCCTTTTTTTTGCGGACTTATGATTGGCCAAAATATCCTCCGGTCTTTTTCTACAAGGCGAGTAAATCTATCAAATGCGGCATTCTTTTCCAAATCCCGCAAGGCAAAGGCCTTAGCCGGGATAAAGCCCGTAGGGAACATTGAAAAGGCTGAAAATCGGATAAATCAAGGGTCGCCAGAATCGGAACCAGAAACTCAGTAAACCCAAATTCGGACCCATGGACCCGAGCGCCACAATAATGAGTATCGGGAAAATGCCCAGGGGCGTCATGATTTCCTCATAGCGATCCGCCACGCGATCGGACATGAAGGTGGTGATGATCTTCGAACCGTCCAACGGGTATACCGGCAACAAATTAAAAATGGCCAGCCCGACATTGGTTCTGATGAAAAGCCCGAGCAAATTATTCCAGCCTTGGCTGGTGATGGCATCGCCCGCGAAAAAAAAGACGACGCAGCCGAGGATCATGAGTACGAGGTTCGCCAGCGGCCCGGCGAAAGAAACCAAGGGCATCGCCGCGCGCGGATTTCGGAGATTGTGAGGATTGACCGGGACGGGTTTCGCCCAACCCAGTGGGGCGCCCGTGAGGATTAACAGGCTGCCGAGAAAATCCATGTGCACCAGCGGATTCAAGGACAGCCGGCCCATGCGCTTGGCGGTATCGTCGCCGAGAAGATGCGCCGACCAGGCATGCGCGGCCTCGTGGAACGACAAGGAGACCATGAGCACGAAAAAATTCATCAATAAGAGAGGGAGGTTCATCGACATCGGAAATAAACTAGCAAAGTCGGAGAGCCCCGAACTGCGGCGACTGTCCCGCCACGCGTCGATTCCGTACGCCGGGAGCTTTGGGAAAGGGCCGCGTTACCGGCGCGTTACGTTTAGGATTCACCCGCGAATTGCCGGAAACGGGCCAGCCCACCGTAACACGGGAGTAACTCCGGTATCAATTCCCCTAAAAGGTAAAGGGACCCGCAGGCCACCAACAGGCGTCCACTGGAATCGCCATCGGCGCGGGTCAAGCCATCCAGAGCAAGCGCGGATAAGGGGAATTCGCTGAGGCCTTCTCGCTCCGCAGGCGCAAGCGCGGCCGACAATTCGCCGTATGCCAGCGCGCGGGGAAATTTTTGTCCCAGCGGGACGAACAGAATTTCGTCGGCGAAGCCTTTGACCCGGCGGAAGACGTCCAAAAAATCCTTGTCGCGCATGATGGAAAACAGGGCCGTGACGCGATGGTTTGGATAAGCCGTGCGCAGGTAGGCCGCCAAGGCTTCCATGCCGCCGGGATTATGGGCCCCGTCCAGGATGAGCGGGAGCCGGCCCGGTTCCACCAGCGCTTGCGTGCGGCCGGGCAAGCGCGCATCGCGCAGGTAAGGCGTCAGGGTGGCGCCGTCGGGAAGATCGGACCCGGGACGCGTTCGCGCCAGGAAAGCTTCCAGGGTCAGGATCGAAAGACGCAGGTTTTCGACTTGATGGGCCTCGGATCGGAGATCGGCCGGGAAAGTGTAACGTCCGAAAGCCCCAGTAACCTGTAAGTTACCCAGGCCGTCCCCATCGGCGGGATAATCCCCCAAGGCCAGAACAGACGATCCCAACGCGCGGGCTTGTTCCCGAAGTTCGGCCAGCAAATGCGGCCGCGACTCGCAAACCACCATGGGCACGCCGGGTTTCATGATGGCGATTTTCTCGCGCCAAATTTGCTCGACGGTGTCGCCCAGGATGGCCGTATGATCCAACGAAATGGAAGTCACCGCGGTGATGGCCGGCAGCACGGCGTTGGTGGCGTCCAAGCGCCCGCCCAAGCCCGTTTCCAGGACCACGGCTTCGCAGTTCCGATCGCGGAAATAGTCCAAGGCCAACGCCGTCACGCATTCGAAATACGTAGCGTTCAACTCCAGGATATGTCCCTGGGCCTTCCCCATCCACCGCGTGATGTAATCGGCGGGTATGGGCTCGTCGTCCACGACGATGCGCTCGCGGAAACTGACCAGGTGCGGCGAGGTATACAACCCCACGCGCCGATGCCCCGTGGCGCGCAACATCGCCGCCAGGTTGGCGCACACGCTGCCCTTGCCGTTGGTGCCGGCCACATGCAGGAACACACCGCCTTGGTCGGGCGCGCCCAGCCGGTCCAGCAAGGCGCGGATGTTTTCCAGGCCCAGCTTCATTGCGAATTGGTTCCGCGCGTAAAGGAAGTCGAGGCTGTCGCGGAAAGTGTGGAGGGGACGGACTGTGACGGTCATGGGGAAACGGGGGTCATCGAGAGACGGCGGTCATGGATTCCCAAAATCCCGATTGCCCAGCGCCGGCCCCGGTTATTGCAGGTGGGAAAGCAGGGAAGCTAGGATGTCCTTCATGTCGTGGCGCGCCACAATCATGTCCAGCATGCCCTTCTCCAACAGGAATTCCGCGCGCTGGAAACCCGGAGGTAGGTTCTGGCGGATAGTTTCCCGGATGACGCGTTCGCCCGCGAAGCCGATCAAGGCTCCCGGTTCCGCGAGGTTGATGTCGCCGAGCATGGCGAAGCTGGCTGTCACTCCGCCGGTGGTCGGGTTGGTCATCACCGAAAAATACGGAATGCCCGCTTTGGCCAATTGCGCGATGATGGCCGAGGTTTTCCCCATTTGCATGAGCGACAAGGCGCCTTCCTGCATGCGTGCCCCGCCCGAAGCGGTCACCATGATGGCGGGGATTTCCATGGTCAGTCCGCGCTTGAGCACGCGGGCGATTTTTTCGCCTTCCACCGATCCCATCGAACCGCCGATGAAACGGAAATCCATCACGCCCAGGCTTACTTTATTGCCTTTGATTTCCCCGATGCCCGACAAGACGCCGGAATGCGCGCCGGTATTCTTCTCCGCGTCACGCAAGCTGTCCTTGTATTTTTTCTTCGCCGTGAATTTCAGGGGATCGGTGGAGGTGAGGTTGGTGTCATGGACCTGCCAGGTGCCCTCGTCAATGAGCAGCTTGACGTAGTCACTGGCTCCGATGCGGAAATGAAAGCCGCAATGCTCGCATACGTAGCGGTTGGCCGCCAACTCCTTGCGGTAAAGGATTTCCTTGCACCCGTCGCATTTCACCCAGAGATCCACCGGAGTGTCTCTCTTGATCAATGTGCCGATGCCGGATTTGGCTTTGCGGAACCATTCCATCGTCCGAGTCCCGTCCTGAAAAGTGAGGAAAATAACCAAACCGCCGGGGGCTGTCTAATGCCGTCCAAATCCGGTGAAACACGCCGCTATACCAGCTTTGCCAGCTTTACCCGCTTTTAACGACATGTCATTCCGTCAAGGTCCGAGGGCGCGTCGCCATCGTCAATGACCGATGGCGACGCGCCAGTAGATATAGTCGCTCCAACTTTGGTGCGGCGTCTTGAAGCTTAGCTTATTCACCAGATTGCGCGGCGCGGCCTTGGTCAATTTGGGCGCGTAGGGCGCTTGCAGCATGTGCAACTCTCCCGTCTTCCACCGTTTGTTGCCCTTGCGATTGTTGCAGGTGGTGCATGCGGTCACCACGTTTTCCCAGGTCGTGTCGCCGCCGAGGCTGCGCGGAATCACATGGTCGAAGGTGAAGCTCGCCAAGGTCACCTTTACTCCGCAATAGACGCAGCGGCCTTGATCGCGGGCGTAAATGTTTTTGCGGTTGAAGGGGAGGATGTTGGTGAAGTTCCGGGGCATGACGCGCATATCCACGCATTGGATGATGGACGGGATGCGCATGGTGAAGCGCGGGGAGCGCACGAACCGATCTTCGTATTCTGCGATGATGATGGCCCGGCCCATGGACCAGAGGGTAATGGCCTTTTTCCAGGACACGATGTCCATGGGGATGCCGGCCATGTTCAACGCCAGCGCCTCGATCATGGGTTCACCTCGACCATCGGACTCCTCCGCCGCCGAAACCGCCGCATGCCGGAAGTTACCCACCCTGGAGGCCCCGTGTTTAAGGGCCTGTAGGGCACGGGAACCTCGCGGGTTACGCCACCAAATCGCCTACTCCCTAATTTTACTAAACAATAGTCCCTTCGACAGCGGTAAAATCGGCTTCCTGATGTTTCAATTGGCAAGCTTTGGGTTTCTTTTTTAGCTTCCATCGGAATCACAACCTGGTTCGTACCTTAAATCCGACCGGAGGCGACCCCTGTCCAAAACCTCTCTGCTCCAGGCCCTCGCCTCCAAAACGAAACCGCGTCGAAACGGGCCCTTCCGGGCGTCTGGAAAAGCGCCATGGAAGGCGCCCGGAAATACACGCGGCGGAACTTCCGGCGGGTTGGCTTCCCGGAAAACCGAAGCCTTTCTGGCCGGATTGATGCTCATCAGTTTTTTCCGTCCGTGGATCTACTCCATGGGCGCGCCGGTGGCCGCTTACGAAATCCGCGCACGGCTGGAAGGCCCCAAGCACCTGCTCTCGGTATTCAGCGCGGGCGATCGGGTATCGCTGGATTACCACCTGGCGCTCGGGCTTTACCTGCTGCCGATCCTCGCAGGCGGCATCCTGGCAGCCATCCTGTTGGGACGGTATCGAGCCTGGGCCGGATTGGCCGCCGGGGTCCTATCGATCGCGGCGTTTATCTTCCTGCGGGGAGAAGTCGGCAGCTTCGCTTTCCATCGCCTGGCGGGAGGGAGCTATCTGTCCTTGGTCGCCGGATTGGGTTTGGCCGCCATGGCTTTAGGACGAAGCCAGGCCGGCAAATAACGCAACCATTGCTCCCGGAACCGGATCAACGATTCCAGAGCCTGGGCGCATAGCGCGTACAAAACGGGCAAGGTCGGCAAAGCGTACCGCGTGAACCCGATTTGCACGGATGCAATCAAAAGGAAATACCCGGCCAGGCCGACGAGCAAAACCCCGAAAGCGGTTTTCCCCCGCGCTGCGAAAATCCAGCCCGCTGTAGCCAAGAGCAACAGCCATCCTGGTGTTTGATAGGACAAGCCCCTCCAAATCCGCTTCGCGGTAACATACAAGGTACCCTGCCCGGCCGGTTCCGCGCGTTGCCATCCCGCGAAAGGCAATTGGGGGTAGATCTCCTCGCATTTCCAGAGCAGCCGCTGCAACTCATTGCCCACCGAAGTGGCGTAACACGCAGGATACGTCATGCCCCACACCCGGAACCGCTCCCGAAACTCGCGATCCCGCGCCAGGATGGCTGGGACGTCATCCACCCCGCGGGCCCGTTCAAGCAAGTGCGGCAAGGCGTTCACGGCCCAAGGCGCCTGGGCGCGCCATTGAGTGTCCCAGGCGCCCAGCCGCGCCCTTTCCCCGGGCAGCGACTGCTCGACCCAATCCCACTCAGGAGATCCCGGTTCATGCAACTCGTAAAACGAAAGGTGGGTGTACATCGAAATGCCTAGGGCCACGGTGCGTTGGAAGACGCGATAATGGATGCCGTTCCAAAGGCCGCCCGCGTTGGCCAGGAGCAAAGCCACGAGCCAGGCGCCGGCGAACAACCGTGGTCGGGCGGCTACCCGGCGATACGCGCGCAACATCAGCGCGAGGGCAATGATCAGCAGCGTGGCGTCGCCGACCTGACGCGTCAAGGAAGCGAGGCCACCGGTCACAGCCAGCGCGAAAAGCCCGCGGGGAGAAAACTCCAGCAGGTTTTCCCAAGCCAGGCACAGCGCCGACGTAAACAGGGCCGCGTAAAGGGTGGTATCCAGAATCTTGAGCGGCTCCACCAACCACAAGGCGTTCGTCAAGTACAGCGTAGCGGCCCAGGCGGTGATCGCGGGACGCCATCCTAAGCGGCCGCCCAAGCGCGGAATCCACAAACAAATCGTTAACTTGATCACACATTGAACAAAAGCCGCAGCCTTGGGAGTCGCGAAAAAGGACAGGAAAATCGGGTATAGTTTGGGCCGGAACAGGATGAGACGGAGATCGGCGGTTTGGCCATGACCCAATTGGAAAAAACCCAGGCTGTCGGGATTGTCGAGGTTGGGATGGCTTTTGGCCCACAGCGCCAACTGCAGCGCCGCTCCCAATGCGAAAATCACCCGTAAGGAATAACGTCCGAAAGCAGGGTACCGCTCCAGCCACAGGTAGAGGGCGGCCAAGGCCAGCGGCGGAGCGATTTGATACAGGCATAAATACATCATGACGAAGGTGAAATTTGGAAAACGGTGATCAAGGTCGGCATCGGGCATATTGTATGCCGCCACGAACCGGAAAATCAATCGCCGCAGGGCGCATCGCCGCTTAGCAGGGTGTTGAAAACGTCCCCTCGAGGCCAAAGGGCGAGCGGGCGTGCCGCCCGACCATCAGCCGCGCGCCGAACAACCGCGCGTCCATTAGCCGCGCGTGATGGCCAATAACTCCCGCAAGGGCTTCCCGGCCCCTTTATATGCCGCGTAGGCGGCACAGAAAACACCCACGAGTACCGCCCCGCAGACGCAAGCCCCCAGGATACGCAGATCGGGTATCCAAGGCACCTGCCACACCACCGCGTCGATGACCCAGGCCGCAGCCAAGCCCACGGTGTATCCCGCCAGCCCGGCGGCCAGGCAGAATCCCACGTATTGCTTGAGGAACATCCGCGCCAGTCGGCCGCGCGATTCGCCCAGCGAGCGCATCAACATGACCGTGCGCGCGCTTTCCGAAACCAGGGAGTCCACGACCAGCCATAAGATCGCGAGTCCGATTAACAGCGCGAAAGCGGAAAGGAACCGCACCAACCAAGCGAGCTTGCCCAGCATGGCCGTCGTTTTGTCGATGACGTCCTTGAGGTTGAGCACGGTGACATTGGGGAAGGCCGCGCTTAAGCCATCCTGCAGGGATTGGGCCTGGTCGATGGGCATGGCGGGCACGGTGCCGAGAAAAGTTTTCGGCGCGTCTTCCAGTGCTCCCGGTTGGAAAAGCACGAAAAAATTCGGCTGGAACGACGCCCAGCGCACGGTCCGCATGCTGGCCACGCGCCCGGCGATTTCCACCCCCTGCACGTCGAACACCAAGCTGTCCCCGAGCTTTAAATTGAGCCTTTGCGCGAATTGCTTTTCGACGCTCAACATGGGCAAGGCCCCCGGTTCGGCCGGCCCGCTCCAGAATTTTCCCGCCGCCAGCTTTTCCGCGTCCGACAGGCTGTCGCGATAACTTAAGTTGAAGCCCCGGTTTCGGAATTGCCGCCGGTTCCGTTGTTCCAGGCTCGCCGTATCCCCGGAATCCCGCTTGAACGCGACGCCGTTCACGCGCGCCAGGCGCGCACGGATCATGGGCGCGGGCCTTTGCAACTCGCGACCCCGCGACCGGATCAAACTTTCCACGCCCGCCAATTGCTCCTCCTGGATGTCGAACAGGAACAGTTGCGGCAGCACGCGCCCTTGCGGCACGCTGATTTCACCGAGGATGAGGCTTTGCAACTGGGGCAGCAGGGAAAAGGAGAAAGCCACGAACCCCAGCGCCGTAAAGGCCAGCAGGGATTTTTCCCGTCCCCAGCGCACGGTCCCGAGCGCGACGCGCAAGGAGTAACCCATATGCGACCGTAACATCCAAAGTACCTTGAAAATCACCCACCCCAGTCCGGCCAGCAGCAAAAAGGAGACGCCCATCGATCCCACCGACAACGCGCTGAGCATCCACGCGCGGCTGTCCCACAAGGCCAACAGGAAAAAGAAAGCGCCCTGCGCCGCGAACAGGCCCGTCCGCCAACCCCATCCCAGGTTCGCCGCCTCCGCCGGCTTCAACAGGGAAGCCGGTGACACGCGCCCCAATCCCAGGAACCCGGTCAGCCCGAATAGCAAAGACGCCGACACCGCCAGCGCCAGGCCCAGCAGGAAGGTCGCCAACGGCAGGCTCGCCGGCACCTGAATGCCATACAGGCGCGCGATGAGCACGGGCAGACCCAGGCTCCACAGCCGCGCCAGCGCGAATCCGATCACGGCCGACAACAGCGACAGGGCCAGGTTCTGCGCCGCATAGACGCGCATCACCTCCCCGCGCGAAGCCCCCAATGTCCGCAACACTGCGACGGTCTTGCCCTCCCCCGCCAAGTGATGACGGAAAAAAAACGCCGCGCCCACGGCCGACAGCAGGAACGCCGACAAACTCAACATCTTGAGGAACGCCGTCACCATATCGAAACTGCGCCCCAAATCCGAGGCCGAATCGGTATACGCCTCCGTCTCGATTTCCGGATCGGCCAGCGCCGCCTCCGCCTTGGCCTTCACGGCCCGCACGTCGACGCCCGCCGGGAACATGTAAAAGCGGTAACGGAAAATCCGGCTGCCCTTGCCTTCCAGCCCCGTAGCCGCCAGGTTACCCAAAGGAATGTAAACGCGGCTGCCCATTTCCCAGAAATCCAGGTTGCCGCCCGGCCGCTCGCGGTATTCCCGCGCGATGCGAAACGCCCGGCTCCCCAATTGCACGCTGTCCCCCACTGCGGCATGCAGCGCCGCCAGCAACTCGCCCGGAAACCAAATCTCCCCATCGCCCGGGCCACCGCTTTTTTTGGCTCCCGAGGAATCCGCGAACGTGAACCCTCCCAACAAAGGATAGGTTTCCGAAACCGCCTTGACCTGCACCAACCGGCTCAAGGCCGCCGGGGCGGCGGTCGCCGAGGCGGCAGGGTCCGCCGAGGCGGCGGGGCCCGCATCATGACCATTTTTCATGGTGGTTTGCATTTCCGAATCCGAATAGGCCGGGCCGCGCATCCCTCGCCGGACCGCGCTTTTCTCCGAGGCCGCCGCCGCGACGGCGGCCGCCGGGGCGGCGACTTCCGTTCCCGCGGCATGGGGATTCCCGCCGTCACCGACAGGCTTCACGTCGACGCCGTGGGCCGGACGGTCGTCGGCGCCCTCCGTAACCTCCAGGTTACCTAATGACCCTGGTTCTGCGCTCACAGTAACACTCAGGTTACCTGAGTTCCCCGCGTCGGAACTCCGGGGCTTCCCGGCCGGGGTTTTCGGTTTCACCCGGAGCATGGACAAAAACCCCCAGACCTCCGCGCGGCGCGTCCCGGCCGGCAGGGCCGCCGCCAAGGCGCTGTCTTCGCGCGGCGTCAACGCCCGGCGGGATTGGACGCGCAACTCCGCCTCCAATAATTCCTTGGATTTTCCTTGGATATCCCTTTGGAAATTGCGGGAGAGTCCGTCCACCACCAGGAAAACCGAAAGCCCCAGGGCGTACACGCCGACGAAGGAAATCCAATTCCCCCGTTTATGCTTCAAAAGTCGGAGGAAGAGAGGCATGCGCATGGCCGAGCCCCCTAGCGCTTTAACCGAAACGACCGAGATGCAAGGTCAGGATGCGCGCGCAACGCGCCGCCAATTCCCGGTTATGGGTCACGATCACGGCCGTCAGCCCTTCCTCGGCGATGAGGGAGAAAATCAGCCCCTCCACCTCCGCGGCCGTGGCTTCGTCCAGATTGCCCGTGGGTTCGTCCGCAAAGAGCAGCCGCGGTTTGGCCACGAGCGCGCGCGCGATGGCGACGCGCTGTTGCTCCCCGCCGGACAACTGGTGCGGGTAATGCTGCGCGCGCGGCGCGAGCCCCACGCGTTCCAGAAGGGCGTCAGCCCGCGCCCCGGGTTTTTTCTCGCCCAGAATTTCCAACGGCAGGCAAACGTTTTCCCTCGCCGTCAAGGACGGGACCAGATGGTATTCCTGGAAAATCACGCCCATGTTGCGGCCGCGCAGGCGCGCCAACTCATCGATGCCGAAGCCGCGCAAGCCCTGTCCGTCAAAGCGCACGGTTCCGGCATCGGGATGCTCCAATCCTGCCAACAAACTGAGCAAGGTGGTTTTGCCACTGCCGCTTTGGCCCAGGATGGCGACGCTTTCACCGGTCCGCACGGACATATCCACGCCCTGTAACACTTGGGTTACCCCGTAGGATTTACTCACTTTTTCGGCGGATAAGATGGGAGATGCTGCGGTGGAGGCCAAGGCCCCAAAATACAAAACCCCGGGAACCGGTCCCGGGGTTTTAATGAATCCTTGGGCGGCTTGGATTAAGGCCGCCGATGTTGAGCGCAGTATCGATGCCTGGGAAAACCAGGCGGCGATACCAATGCTTCAAAGATTACGAATGCGCGTACGCCGGGGACTTGGCGCCCGTCGACGTGCTCTGATTCGCCTTGTTCTTCTTAACCCAGAAAAGCAAAATGGTGAACAACACGACCAGGATGGCCGGGAAGATCACCATGGTATGCAAGGTCGCCTGGCCGGCCACCAATTCCAGGTTGTCGCCCGTCAAGCCTTTGGCGGCGGCGGTGGCTTTGTCGCCGTCGATCCAGCGTCCGATAATGGGCTGCCAAATGGAGGTGGAAAACATGCCCACGGCGCCGATTACCGACATGCCAATGGCTCCGCTCTTGGGAATTTTATCGGCGATGAATCCGATCATATTCGGCCAGAAATAGGCGATGCCGCCGGCGTAAATCACCGCCGCCGCGTAAGCCATGCTGCCGGTTTGGGTGCTTAACAGGTAGACACCGACGGTACCCAGGATTGACGAACCCAGCAACACGCCGGTCTGATCGAATTTGGCGACCATGCTACCGCCAAAAAAGCGAGCCACGGCCATGAGACCGGTCACCAGGGCCAGAATCAGCATGGGTTGCGCGCCGCTCTTCGAAAGAATCAAACCGCTCCATTGCTGCGGTCCGAATTCCGAGATTGCGGTCAGGGACATGCACACGAACATGAAAAGGAACATCGGCGAAAGCATCGCCTTAAAGTTGGCCACCAAGGAATTGGCTTCCATATCTTTCGATTTTGGAAAAGCCTGTCCGAAAAAGAGCACTGCATACGCAATGGTGGGGAGCAGGATGACGGCGATTTGCACTTTCCAAGCGAAGTGCCCATCGGTCATGAATTTGGAAATCAAGGCCCCGATGACGATGCCGCCCGGAAACCACATATGGAAACGGTTCAGCTTTGAGCTCATTTCCACACCTTCATAGGAGTCGGCAATCATGGGATTACAAGCGGCTTCTGTACAGCCGTTACCCAATCCGATTAAGAAGGTGGAGACGAGCAGGCCTAAATAGCTGGTGGCAAAAATGGTCAATAGGATTCCAACGGTATGCGCAAAAAAAGCGAACTGCATGATTTTTTTGGGACCGACCGTATGGTAAACCAAGCCACCGACCAGCATGGACAAGGGAAAACCCAGAAACCACATGCTATTGATAAAGCCCAATTGCTCGCCCGTGAAGTTCAGCTCTCTCCCCAGCTGGGCCAGAATTCCAGCACGAATGCTGAAAGAAAAGGCCGTGGTTATCAAGGCAAAACAGCTGGCGTAAAAAAGCCTGTTTTTATTTTCCATTTCTACTTCCTTCACCATTAAAGTTTGGAGCGATTAATTTACTGTAAAATATTGG
>JADGQO010000146.1 GCA_017881725.1 Fibrobacteria bacterium | reverse complement strand
CTGGAAGCGGCGCTTCGGAATTACCAATTGCAGGGCTTGGAAAGCCGGCTTCCCCATCAACTATCGGGTGGACAACAGCAACGCGTGGCTCTGGCCCGGGCCATGGCCGTAAAACCCCATGCCCTATTGATGGACGAACCCCTGTCCAACCTCGACGCGGCCTTGCGCAAAACCTTGCGCCGCGACTTATTGGAGTTTCATCACCGGGAAGGCGGAACCATCCTATACGTGACCCACGATCAGGAAGAAGCCATGGCCTTGTCGGATCGAATGGCCTTGATGGATGCGGGTCGGATCGTGGAAATCGGAAAACCCCTGGATTTATACATGCGGCCGCAACGAATCGAAACGGCGGGGTTTCTGGGCGACATGAATTTTTTCCGGGGCGAGGCGCTGGCGAAGCTGGCCGCGTTGGGTATTGTTGCGCCGCCGAACCGAAACACCCTGTGTATTCGGCCGGAGCATGTGAAAATACATCGCGCCGAATCGCGTAGCAAATCAGAATCGGCTCCGACCAAGTTTTTACTTGCCAAGATCCGATTTTTCGAAACCATGGGCACACATACCATATTTGGACTGGAAGGTTCGGTGGGGAACTTCACCGCGCGTGTCTCACTAGATGGCGATGGAATGCGGCTGGGAGCGGAATCCGATTTGTGCTTAGACCTGAAATCGGATGTGGAACTGGACGTGGAATTTCCGGCGGAACATTTCCTATGGTTCTAGGCCGCGCCAAGATCGTCGGAGCCTTGCAAACCATTCTCCTGCTTGGTTGGTTCGGACTTTTCCTGATCGCGCCTTGCGGGTTGATGTTAATCCAAGCTTTTCGTCCTGGGGGGCATTTCAGCCTATCCTTATTCCAGTCCTTCGTCCACAATCCCGTGCTGGTAAAATCCCTGGTAAACAGCGTGTTGATTGCCTTGGGAGCCACTGCCATGGCTTCCTTTTTGGCGCTGCCCTTCGCCAACTGGCTGGGGAGAAAAAAATTGCCCGCCGGGAATTTTTTCCGCCAAACGGTGATGCTTCCTCTGCTGCTCCCGCCCTTCGCCGGCGCCTTGGCCTTGCGACAAATCCTCGGTCGCTATGGCACTCTTAACCTCCTGTTGAAACACGCGCATGTGTTATCCGCACCCGTGGATTGGCTCGGTGGCGGCATGGGCGGAATCATTTTCCTGGAAGGCCTCCACCTCTTCCCTATCTTGTACTTCACCCTATTGCCGCATTTTTCGAATCTCAATGGGGACAGCCGGGATGCGGCCATGAGCTTCGGCGGACGAAACCTGGCGTATTACCGAAAAGTATTGTTGCCGGAAATCAGCCCGGGATTTTTTGCCGGCCTGGCCCTGGTTTTTGTGTGGTCGTTCACGGATTTAGGCACGCCCTTGATCATGGAATTCCGGCAAGTGTTGCCTTACCAGGCCTTCACCATGGTGACGGATTTGGATAAGAATCCCATGGGGTTCGCGTTGGCATTAATGATGACGTCCGTGGGTTTGTCCGGTTATTGGATAAGCCAGGCCTTAGGCCGACGTCAAGTGGGCGCCTCCGGAAAAACCTTTCGACCGGAGGGCATGGCAAGCCTGCCGCCCTTCACTCGCAACCTCGCGATCACCCTGATGGCCGCAGTCCTACTCCTTGCGTCAATTCCCATCGTGGGCCTGGCGCTGCTGGCCGTTTCTAAATCCTGGTTTCTGACCGCGCTGCCGTCGGCGTACACCTTCGATCATTTCGGGCAACTGTTTCACCATCGCATCACGCGGGGAAGTTTGCAAACCAGTTTGTTCCTGTCGGGGCTGACCGTGCTCGTAGATCTTTTTTTAGGCTGGTGGCTGGCGCGGCGGGTTCTTACGGGAAATAAATGGGAGTCCCGGATTTTGGAAAGCTTGGCCATGGCTCCCCTGGCCATACCGGGAATTATCCTGGCCTTCGGTTATGTGAGCTTTTTTTCCGGTACCCGGTTTGACCCGTCAGGGAATCCCCTCTTTGTTCTGGTCGCGGCCTACTCCATGCGCCGACTGCCGTTCACCTTCCGTAGCATGCTTACCGGATATCGTAGCCTGCCGCCGGGCATCGACGAGGCGGCCCAGACGCTGGGACAGGGCTACTGGGGACGGCTGATTCATATCCAGTTGCCGCTATTGACCCCGTATATATTGGCTTCGGGGCTATTGGTCTTCGCCTTTTCCATGCTGGAAGTCAGCGACTCCCTGATTTTGGCCATGCGCGAATTCTATTACCCCGTGACCAAGGCGATGTTCTTCCTGACCTCCCGGGCGGGTGACGGATTGAACCTGGCCGCGGCCCTGGGCATGGTGGGGATGATTATTCTGGCGCTGGCCATGTGGGCGGCGAACCGACTGTTAGGAAAAAAATTCGGAGAAATGTTCCGAGGGTAACTTTTATGTTACCCTGGCGCCGCCTTTGGTCGGGATTCCCGGTCGACGCTATTTTTCCCAGCCTTCCTTACCGAGCAAGGGCACAAACCGGCAGTCCCCCAATTCCGTTTCCCGGAATTGATCCCCGCTGCGGTCCACGCAGAGCAATTGCTGGGTTTCCCGGTCTCCGCAAGGGATGATCATCCGTCCCCCGTCGGCCAATTGCTGCTTCAACTTCGCCGTTACGGCCGGAGCGCCGGCGGTGACGATGATGCGATCATAAGGTGCCCAACTTTCCCAACCCAGGCTGCCGTCTCCGATTTTATAGATGACGTTTCGGTATCCCAATTGCTCCAGCAGGCCTTGCGCCCGTTTGGAAAGGGCCGCCACGCGCTCGACCGTATACAAGCGAGGCGTGTAACCGGCGAGGATGGCGGTTTGGTATCCGGAACCCGTGCCGATTTCCAGAATCTTGTCGCCCTTGTTCGGAGCCAGGGCATTGGTCATCATGGCCACCATGCTCGGTTGGGAAATAGTCTGCTCCGCACCTATTGGGAGGGATTTGTCCGTATAGGCTTGCGCCGCCAAGGCCGAGTCGACGAAAAGATGGCGCGGTACCGCCAGCATGACCGCCTTGAGTTCCTCATTGACGATGCCCAAACGGTTCCATATGCCATTCACCATTTGGCGACGCGGCGTGCTTAAAGGGTCCAAGCCAATCTCCAATACATTTTTAAGAAGCGCAAGGTATCGCGTACCAGGCGCATATGCGATCCATTTCCGGAGTATACCGTAGCGACATCCACGGCATCCACGCTAAATCCCTTGCGGCAAGCCAAAACCAAAGCCTGGGCTTCCCATTCAAAGCGACCCTCGCGCGGGTAGCCGATGGTTTCCAGTAAATCCAGACGGTACATGCGAAACCCGCTTTGCGCATCATGCACCGGCTTGCGGGCCAAACTTGAAATCATCCGCGTCGTCACCGCGTTGCTGAACCGGCGGTGCCAGGGCATGTCGGTCCCGGAGATTTTCCTGCGCCCCACCACAATCGCCGTTCCGGTTCCGGGTTGAGCTGCTGAGAAGCACTTCAAATCCTGCGCATCGTGTTGACCATCAGCGTCAAACGTTAAGGCCCATTCCCAACCCCGCTCGCGGCCCTTCAACATCCCGGTCATTAATGCCGTTCCCTTACCCCGATTAACTTCGTGACGCAAGCACTCAATCCCCAATTTTCGGGCTCGCTCCGAAGTATCGTCGACAGAGCCGTCATCCACGACCAAAATCTTGTCGCGTTCCGTGTACTGTAGAACGGCCTGCAAGGTTTTTTCCAGGAAGCCCGCTGCATTGTAGGCCGGAATGATGATGCCGAATCTCACGCGGATAACCTTACTCCAAAACCTGCGAATGATTAAGTCCCTGCCGGGGAAATTCGTCGATTACAGGGTATGGCCAAAAGTAGGAAATCCGTGACGGTACGAAGCGTTGATTTAGGTGAGGCCGCGCGCTAGCTGCTCCGCATTTTTCAAAATGTAAACCTGCGCGTTTCCGTGACCGCTGCGTGACCTGGCCGCCCTAAGGACAAGCTGGAAACCCGCCTGTTCGGCCAAACTCAAAAACCCCTCCGACGTAGAGCGCCCATGGTCCGCAAACCAGGCCTCGCCATCCGGCTCCAAATGGTTTCGCAAAAATTCGATTAACGGGGCATGCAGCGTTCGTAGATAAAGCATATCCCCTGCCAGGATGAGACGGAATTTTTTCCTGCTGGGAAAGGCGTTTAGGTCGCCGCAAAAAACCGCTGCAGTTTTCCCTTGTGATCGCCGATTCAGCGCTGTCAACCGGCAAGCGTCGAAGTTGAAATCGCAACTGAAAATCCGGCATCCAAAGCGCTGTTCCATGAATGCCGACAACATTCCGTTTCCGCAGCCCAAATCCAGCACGGGTCCGGAGATATCCTTCCAGCCGGTTTCCGATAGCGCGTCGCCCATGGCATAGGTGGCGGGCCACTCTTCGAGCCAATAGGGCCAGGTTTTTTCCCGAAGCCCCCGCAAACCGACGATACGCTGCAATTCTTGCTCGGAATATTCGATTGTCGCTTGGCGCAAGGTTAAGCCGCCAATTTTCAGATTCCGGTATGAAAGCGGAAATTCCCCTCCGGCTATGATAAAATTCGGTTGCATGCCCACTTTGCCTTGGAAAACTTGCGCAGCGGCGATTCTCGGTTGCTGCCTATCCACCTGTTCGGTCAGCCTGGAAAACCCGGAGCTGGACGCGCAGAAGAAATTAGCAAAGGTCATCCCGACGACGATGGCCGATTTGCAAGGCCGTTGGGACGCAGATTCCACCTATACCATCGACGATGTACAGTCCACCTTCCTGGGCGCCTCCGGATTATTACTGGAAATTTTCCCGGATAGCACTTGGTCGGCGTGGGACAGCACGCGGACCGTTTTTCCCGGGCGCTATACCGGACGCTTTACGCTTCACGGCGATACCCTTCTGATGCGCGGCATTCGTGGAACCCGTTCCTCGGTAGACACAATGGCCGTCAAGCTGCGATTCCTAGGAAACCGCCTGGAATTGGATCAGCCATCCGCCGGCCGCTATTCATTTTTCCATAAGCGGAAACCCTTGGATTCCGTCTCCGTAGATTCGCTCCTTAGGGACAGCTTATGGTTGCACGTCGGCACCCAAGTGGATCCGGATTCGTTGCGCCTGGAGCCGTTACGCGCGGATTTCGACTATGTGCGTTTCGGGACGGACCGCATGGCCTGGGATTATCGCCGTCAGGGGATCGCCACCACCGATTCAGGCTCCTTGGTAAAATCGGGAGCGAATTGGACCTGGCGTTCCAACTCCGGTGACCGTGAGATCCTGATTGAATTGATGCAAAAAGACAGTTTGCGATTATGGTCCTTCGCGGCGGGCCGCTTGGATTCCGGCTTCCACATTTTCCGGCGCGCGTTCAAACGCCATCCCTTTGATTTGGATATGCGCCCAGCGCTTGGCCATTTGCGTTCCGACAGCATCAAAACGAATACGTCTTCGATCACCAATGATTATGGTCAATATTACGACCTGATCGTTCGCGACGATCATTCCGTAGAAATGGAAACGGATATGCCCGCGCTCCCAATTTTTTCGGAATGGAAAATCGATTCGGGCTCGCTATGGCTTTCGGCAGGCGGAAAAAACCCCGTAAAATTTCGCCTGGATACGCTCTCCCCGCCGCGCATTCGCATGACTACGGATTCCGGAGCGGCCTTTTCCCGCGTGACGCAGTTTTTCCAATCCAAGGTGGACGGCGCCCGCTTTGCGGCCCACCCTCTGGAGCGATTCGATTCGGCCGGCTATTTTCGGATTTCCTTCGGCCCCGATTCGCTTTGGTATTTTTCCCTGGCGAACTTCCGCGCAGGCGCTCCGGCGCGACATGAAATCGCCTCCATCGCAGGAACGGATACCCTCTGGTCGGCCCTGAGCGAGTTTTCGGATCGCGAGACTTTTACCAGCGGACAACCCAATTTCTTTTTCGCCTTTGAGGCGCGAAATTCCGCCTTGGGAAAATTTACCTGCGTGGCGACGCCGTCCCAGGAGTTTGCGATTCGCTTGGTGAACAACTCGGATCCCAGCGTGGCCGAAGGGCAAGTGCAGGGCACATGCGTGATTCGCAAAAGTGAAAAGCCCGCCTCGGACAGCTTGCTTTCCATCGATGGCGCCTTTCGGCTGAAACGGAACGGCCTTAACCGCGCTTTCTCCGCGTCCCTATGGAATCTGCAATGATCGCGGAATCTTTCGGGAGCGTGGAAAAGGATCCGGGTCCCGCGCTTTCGATAATTATTCCGACCTTCCTGCGGGAACGCGTGCTTTGGGATACGGTGGCGGATTTACGCCATCAACTGCGGTTCGACGATGAATTGATTTTAATCGATCAAAACCGACAGCCCTTACGGATACCGGACTCCCTGGCCGACACGCGCATCCGATTGGCACGATTGTCAATTGCTTCCTTGACTCGCGCCCGGAACCTGGGGATTTCCCTGGCCAAGCATGACTGCATGGTATTTCTCGACGATGACATCATTCCCAATCCGGACTTGCTGGCCCAATTCAGACTGGTCGCTACCGACCATCCCGGAGAAATCCTCACCGGCCTCGTCGACCAGGACGACAAACCCGAAGACGTTCCGTCACCGGGCACCGTGGACCTCCACAGCGGAGAAATCCGGACCAATTTCAGCCGGCCCGTAACCGGCGAGGTACCCTTCTTTCCCGGAGGCCTCGCGTTGATACCCAAGTCCGCGCTTCCGAAACAACCCTGGTTCTGCCCCAGTTTTCGCGGAGCGTCCCAAGGGGAGGAAATCGATTTCGCCTTGCGCGCCCGCGCCCAGGGAAAAAAAATCTGGGCCTTGCCCGCTATCCGGATTTTCCATCTCAAGGCCGTGGAAGGCGGTTGCCGGTCACCGGAATTCCAACGATCGTTTTTTTTGGACAGTGTATTCAATCAGGCGCTTTTTTACGGCCGCAACGGAAAATTATCGGGATTCCCCAGGTTCTTGAAAAGACTAAAAGGTTTCGTGGAGTATCATAGCCGTTACCCAGAACGGAATGGGCATGCGCCCGGATTGGTGCTGTTCGCGCTGGGTAGGTTGGCCCATGGATTCGCGGTTGGATTTTTGGGTCGGATCGGACGGATGTGAAGGATGTGAGGGTTGGGACAGATTAGACGTCCCTGAATCCATGTTAAGGATTTGGAATCCCCGCATTTCGTTTATCCATCCTTCCGCCGAAGAAAGTATTTGCCGTCCTGATTCACCAGCCAAAGCGGGTAGCCGGCCAACGGCAATGCCCCTCCCATTTCCAAAGCGACTCTTGCCGACTCCCATTCCAATGGTCCGACGCCGTGGTTTTCCAAAATGATGCGCGCCGAACTTTGACCCTTGATGAGAGATTTGCTTTCCGAACCGGACTCCCAGAACTCCCGGAGTCGGACCCGCCAGGTCGGATCGATGAAGTGGGGCTTGTAAGTGACATGGGGAAAGGCCTTGCGCATCACCTTAAAACTTTCCAGGTTTTCCCGGCTGTCATCGTAAAAGGAAATATCGTTAAAACCCATGCCCACAACGTCTTCGGCAATGACCAGCGCCTTTCGTTGCGAAACGGAGAGCTTTGCGAACGATACCTTCGGCAAATCATCTCTCGGCGCCAGGCTTGGCTCCGATTCCGGATTTCCATGGAAAACATTATTCCCGCTGAAGTCATCGGCCATTTGTCGAAGCCGATCCTTGTACTCGGCGAACCGACTATCCGAGACTGCGAAAATATGCGCATTCGCGAGCCGGATGCCGAATAGGGATTTGAACAACCGGATGAGAAAAGGAGCGTGCAGTTTTTTATCGGCCCGGGCGGTCAGGATTCCGAATTCGCTATGGGTGCCATATTTCAAAATGGTATCGATAATGGACTTGGTGTACTTGACGACGATGCCGCGCGAAAGGATCCCCAGATCCGAGAACTCCCGGAAGTCCAAGGATTCGTCGGATGCTGGGCGATACACGGTAAAATCCGCTGGAGACAGCGCGGTCAAATCCTCCCCCGCCGCGTTCTTTACCCATACCCTGGCCTCGGTTTGGATCAAGGTGTCGTCCAAATCGAAGAGGTGAATGCTTTTTCGGCCTCGCTCCATCGACAATAAATTAATGAAAGATCATCCTGATCGGAGGGTCATCCTAACCGGCTTTTCATTCTAACCGGTCGGAGATTTACAGCCTTCCGGATACGCATTATCCGCGAACCCCGCCATTCCGATCACGCAAGCCATGCGCTTTAATGTTAGATTTACCAAAGGTAACCGATTCGGGATGTTCACCCACCTCTGTAAAATTTTTCATAGCCTACATACGCGACCACGGCTGGTGCTGGGTTTGGCCGTGCTTGTCAGCCTCCTTTGTTTAATCCCGCTGAAGCGCCTGGAAACGCGCATTTCGCTTACCGATTTACTTCCCGCCGACTTTGCCAGCGTAAAATTATGGCACCGCATCGGAGAAAAATTCGGCGGACAGGGACCTTTGGCCGTGGTCATCCACTCGGAAGATTCCGCCCTTAACGCTTCGGCCATCGCCCACTTCGCCTCCCATTTGCAATCACATCCGGACGTCAATTTCCTGGAGTATCGCACCGAAGCGGATTTCTATAAGTCGCATAAGCTTTTGTACATCGACTTGGATGATCTGAAAGAGGTGGATCGCCGTTTGGAAACGGGCTTTTACCTCAGCCGGAAAAAACGCAATCCTTTGATTTTGGATCTGCTCGACGAAAACGAAAAGGCCAGCACGTTCGCGGCCACGGATCTGCAAGACCTCGAAAAAAAATATTTCAACCGCCTGCAAGAATTCCTCGGCACACCCGACGGAAAAACCCGGGTAATGCGCATTTATCCCAACTTCGACATTAATGATATCGCCCGCTGCCGGGCTTTCTATCAGGACGTCAAGGTGGTCCTCGAACAATTTCGCGAGGCCTCGCCCTCCGGTCCGGAAATCCTTTTCACCGGTGAAATGATGAGGAACATTCAGAACGAGGGCCGACTCTATTCCAGGATTATCGACTCGGGAAAGCGCTCCCTGCTGCTCACCGCGATTGTCCTGCTCGTTTACTTTATCCGCATTCCGGTCGGCGCGGCCTTGGCCGCCATTCCTCTGGCCATGGCCATCATTTGGACCCTGGCGCTAACGGCGACCAAGGTCGGCTACCTCAGTTTGGTCACGGGTCCTTTGAGCCTGTTACTGGTGGGTATCGGCCTGGAATCGGCGATTCAATTGCTGGCCCGGTATCGGGAGGAACGGCGAAAAAAATTCAGCGCCGCCATCGCTTTCGAAACCATCAGCCTGGAAACGGGACCGGCAATTACGACGGGCGTGTTGATCAGCGCTGCGGCTTTCCTGACCCTGATGGTGACGGACTTCAAAGGCTATGCCCAATTCGGGTTGATGGCCGGCGTCGGCTTGTTGTGCACCTTGATTGCCATGTTGGTGGTTTTTCCCTGCATCCTCATCCTGGTGGAACCCTTGGGTCTCATTCCCGCTTTGGGCGGGCGCATGTACAACGTGGACCAATTCCGCAGCCGGCGCTATTCAGGCTGGAAAATCCACCTCGCGATCGTAATCGTCTTGACGGCGTTGTTGGCGCATCGCGGGCTGCAAGCGGATTTTCAGTTCAACTTCGACAAATTAGCCTTCCCGAACCAGAACTTCCGGGCCGACAGCCTGGTGCAAGCCGCCGGCGAAGCCATCGTCCCGCCCGCCGTGGTATTGGCACCCAATTACCTGGAGGCGCAAAAAGTAGCCGAAGCGGTACGCTTGTCCATGCGTACGGACACGCTGTCCCCGACCATTGAATCCGTCACCACTCTAACCGATTTGTTGCCTCCGGATCAGGATGAAAAGCTGGCCATCATCCGCCGCTTAAAGCGCGCCGTGACACCCTCCATGATCGACAGTTCCCCGGAACCGCTCAAAACCAATTTGCGTAAACTAAGCGATGCATGGGACATCCGCGCTTTGACCCCGGCCGACCTGCCGGTTAATTACCGCAAAAAATTCCTGGGCCGCGACTCGCTCTCGGGCCAATTCACCTTCATTTTTCCATCCGTGAATTTGCGCGAAGGCCTGAATGACATCGCGTTCGCGGAGGACGTTCGCGATATCCGCACGGAGGATGGAACGCTTTACCATGCCTCCGGTTGGCCCGTCGTCCAAGCGGATTTACTGAACATCATCATTCCGGATACCCGCCGGGCCGCCTGCATCGCCTTAGCGACCATCATTTTGCTGGTCCTATTAGACGTTAAATCCCTTCGCGGCACCGTCGTTCTCATCGTTCCGCTGCTATTCGGCTTGATTTGGACCTTAGGCACCCTGAAATTGTTCCACATAAAACTCAGCTATTATAACCTGGTCGCATTTCCCGCCATGCTGGCATTCGGCATCAACAATGCCTTACACATTTACCATCGATATTTGGAAGAAGGTCGCGGCTCGATGCGATATGTTCTACGTAGAACCGGCGAGGTTACGGCGCTATCCACCTTGGTGGGAATGGCAGGCTTTTTGGCGCTGGCTTTTTCCGAGCATCGGGGATTAGCATCCCTGGGGCAAACCGCCTTGATCGGTCTCGGCATGGGCTTGGCCGCGCCTTTACTCATCATGCCGCTGATCATCGGATTTTTGGAAGAGCGGGTGATGACAAAAAAAGAGCCCCGATGATTCGGAGCTCTTAATGATGACCTATATGTTTTGGTAAGTAAGGTTTGTACCCGAAGGCGGGTTAGATGTACCTGTTGGCCAGGTTCTCGAGCATTTCCTGTCGGCCGGACTTGGCTTTGGGATCCAATCCCTTGCTCAAGGCAAGGTCCGAAAGTTCCGCCAAGGATAATTTGCCGGCTAAAATGTCCTTGCCCAGGGGTTGATTCCAGCCTTCATAGCGTTGTTCCAATTTCTTGGTCAAAGCCTTGTCCTGGATCATCTTCTCGGCAATCAGCAGGCCGCGAGCGAGAACGTCCATGCCGCCGATATGGGCGTGGAACAGATCCTCCGGTTCGATGCTCTGGCGACGCAGCTTGGCGTCAAAGTTCATGCCGCCGGTTTGGAATCCACCGGCTGACATCAGGGTGAACAGCACTAAAGCCGTTTCCAGCGGATCATTGGGGAATTGGTCGGTGTCCCAACCCAGCAAGTTGTCGCCGCGGTTGATATCCAAGCTGCCGAAAATGCCGTTCGCCAAGGCGTAGGAAACTTCGTGCTGGAAGGAATGACCGGACAGGATGGCGTGATTGGCTTCGATGTTGACCTTGAATTCCTTCTCCAAGCCATAGCGCTGTAGGAAGGCGTATACCGTCGCGGAATCGAAATCGTACTGATGCTTGGTCGGTTCCTTGGGCTTCGGTTCGATCAGGAGATGGCCTTTGAATCCGATCTTATGCTTGTATTCGGCCACCATGGTGAAGAAGCGTCCCAACTGGTCGCCTTCGTGGCCCATGTCGGTATTGAGCAAGGTTTCATAACCTTCGCGTCCACCCCACAACACATAGTTCTCACCCTTCAAACGCAGGGTCACGTCCATCATCTTGCGAACTTGCGACGCGGCGTAGGCAAATACTTCCGGATCGGGATTGGAGGCCGCGCCGGACATATACCGAGGATTGCTGAACAGGTTGGCCGTGCCCCACAGCAGCTTCACGCCGGTGCGGGCCATTTCCTTCTCGGCCAGGTCGATGATCTTATCGAGATTGGCATGGCTTTCCGCGAGCGTACGGCCCTCAGGCGCGATATCCCGATCATGGAAAGTGAAATACGGTGCGCCCAGTTTTTCAAAGAAGGAGAAAGCAGCCTTCAGTTTTTCTTGCGCCGATTCCATCGGGTCGGCAATGCGGTGCCAGGGACGATCAAAAGTTCCGGCGCCGAATACATCCGAACCGTTCCACGCAAAAGTATGCCAGTAGCAAACCGCGCAACGCAGTTGCTCGGACATTTTCTTTCCCAATACCACGCGATCCTTCTCGTAATAACGGAAGGCTAAGGGATTTTCCGAGGAAGGACCCTCGTATCGGATGGTGGGAATGCGATCAAAATACGACTCTGCCATGGGATCCTTTCTAAGCAAATCAAGCCGCTTAATGCGACGCCGTGAAATGCGGTTTCAAATCTCGATACAAATTTCGGAAAACATGAAGCTTTTGGGCATAGTGGTCGGACCAAGCCGCATCCGGCTCCACCGTACGCGCCACGGCCGGGGCCGTGCAAACCGCCGAAACGGCTTCTTGAGTCGCCGCCAAGCGGGCCAAACGGGCTGCCCCGAATGACGGACCCAATTCCCCACCCTGACGGTACAACAAGGGCCGATGCAAGACGGAAGCAAGAATCTTCCCCCACAATGCGCTGCGGGCTCCACCGCCGATGACACTGACCTCGCGAATCTCCGTACCGGCATCCTTTAGAACGTGTTGACCATCCGCGAATGCGAAGGCCACACCCTCCAAAACCGAACGGGCCAAAGCGCCGCGCGTCGTGTTGTGCGTCATACCGAAGAATACGCCTTGGGCATGGGGATTATTGTGCGGAGTGCGTTCGCCGGAAAGATAGGGGAGGAAAACGGGAACATCGGCGCCGGGATCGATTTTTTCCGCTTCCGCGAGTAGCGAAACTTCATCGGCCGCGCCGGTTAATTGAACCACCCAGCTCAAGCAGCTGGCGGCACTGAGAATCACCGACATTTGGTGCCAAACTCCAGGCAAGCAATGGCAAAATGTATGCACGGCGCCTTCGGGATTGGGACGGTAGTCCGGCGTCGCGACGAAATAAACACCTGAGGTTCCTAAGGAAAGGAAGGCGTCTCCGGGACTGACCGTGCCCATGCCGGCCGCACCCGCAGCATTGTCCCCAGCTCCTGCGGCGACAACCGCATTCTCGGGCACACCCCAGGCGGAAGCGATTTCCTTACGCAAGGTTCCCGTACCTTGGGAGCCTTCGAACAACTTCGGCATATGTGAAAGTTTGAGGCCAGTCGCGGAAACCATTTCTTCCGACCAAGCGCGTCGACCGACATCCAACCACAACGTGCCGGCGGAATCGGACATATCGGAGGCATAATCGCCCGTCATTCTAAGCCGTAAATAATCTTTGGGAAGCAAGACTTTTTCCACCGCGCGGAAAGTTTCCGGCTCGTGTTTGGCGACCCACAGCAATTTAGGTGCGGTGAATCCCGGCATGGCCAAGTTGCCCGTGATTCGACGGCTTAAGGGCACGCGCTTTTCCAGCTCGACGCATTCAGCGCCGGAGCGGCCGTCATTCCATAGAATGGCCGGACGCAGAACGCGATCCTTGGCCCCCAACAGGGTAGCACCGTGCATTTGCCCGGATAAGCCGATACCCTTGACCTGGGCCATTTCCTTGGGCCGACGCGTACGGAGTTCGCGCATGGCCGCATCCGTGGCTTTCCACCACTCTTCAGGATCCTGTTCGGACCAGAGAGGTTGTGGTCGGGATACGATCAAAGGCGCGGTAGCCTGATCAATTAAATTTTGGGACGCGTCCACGAGGACGACTTTTACACCAGAAGTGCCGAGATCGATGCCTAAAAAGAACATGCTGTAATAATAGGAACTCAACAAATTTTCGGCGTGTAAATTTCCTTCATTGGTATGTACGATTTCTGCATCATACTTTTAAATCTAGGCACATAACCCCATAAACATCGGACATTTTCCAGGTAAAAATCCGCTGTCAGAATGGCCTAAAAAATTGCTATGCCCTTAGATATGTATATGACCCGGAGTTCGCGGAAATGGAATGACATCCCGGATATTCGCCATCCCGGTCACGAATTGAATCAGCCGTTCAAATCCCAAACCAAAACCCGCATGGGGCACGCTCCCAAAGCGACGCAAATCCAGATACCACCCAAGCGGTCCTTCATGGATCCCCATTTCTTTAATTCGCGCCTTTAAGACCTCGGCATCGTCCTCGCGTTGTGCGCCTCCAATAATTTCTCCGATTCCAGGCACCAAGACGTCCATTGCCCGAACCGTTTTTCCGTCCGGATTGACCTTCATGTAAAAGGCCTTAATTTCTTTCGGATAGTCGGTCAGAATAACGGGCGATTGGAAAATCTTTTCCGTCAGGTAGCGCTCATGTTCGGATTGAAGGTCTATGCCCCACTCGACGGGATATTTAAAGGACTCACCGCTTTTACGCAGTAGATCGACCGCCTCGGTATAGGTCAAGCGTTGAAAAGGTTTTTCCAAAACCGATTTTAAGGTCTCCAAAATGGTGGGCTCAACCCTCTGTTTAAAGAAATCCATTTCTAGAGGGCATTTCTCTAAAACCTTATTTAACAGGAACTTAAGAAAATCTTCGGCAACGCGTGCATCCTCGTCCAAATCGGCGAAAGCCATTTCCGGCTCCACCATCCAGAACTCCGCCAAATGGCGAGAGGTGTGGGAGTTTTCCGCGCGAAAGGTGGGGCCGAAGGTATATACATTGCCCATACCGCACGCGTAAGCCTCGGCCTCGAGCTGACCGCTGACGGTCAGGTTAACGCCTCCGCCAAAAAAATCCTGCTTGTAGTCCACGGCGCCAACTTCATCCCGGGGTGGTTTTTCCATATCCAAGGTGGTCACGCGAAACATTTTTCCAGCGCCTTCCGCATCGTTGCCGGTAATGATGGGCGTGTGCAACCAAATGAATCCACGATCCTGAAAAAACTCATGGACGGCCATGGACAGGACATTTCGCACCCGAGCAATGGCGGAAAAAGTATTGGTACGGGATCGCAAATGGGTAAAGTCCCGGAGATACTCATAGGACATTTTCTGTTTCCCAATTGGATACTCCGCCGGATCGCAGCCCCCAATCAAGGAGACGCTGGCCGCTTGAATTTCCACAGCCTGCTTTCCACCTTGGGAGGCCGTCACCACGCCACGTACCGATACTGATGAGCCCACATAAAGTTTAGGGATTTCCGTGGCGTAATTGGGCAAGGTCGCCGGCACAATCACCTGGAGATTTTGAAAGTATGATCCGTCATTGATTTCCAAAAAGGTCAATCCCGCCTTGGATTCCCGTTTGGTTCGAACCCAAGCTTGCACATGAACTTCAGCCCCAATTTGAGGGGAAACCAAAATATCTCTAACCCTGGGGGAAGCGGAAGTAGGAATCATAATGCAGCCCTT
>JADGQO010000145.1 GCA_017881725.1 Fibrobacteria bacterium | reverse complement strand
TCGGGATTCAAATTGATCATGTGCAAGGTTTCCGCCACAATTCGATCCAAATCCGTTTCCGTCAATTTGGAATTGTGCTCGCGCACCGCGAATTTGATGTTCTCGCCCACGTCCATGGAGTCGAACAAAGCCGCGCCTTGAAACAACATGCCCATACGTTTGCGAATGGTATGCACGTCAGTACGTCCGGGACTGCTGATAACCTTGCCGTCCACCACCACTTCGCCGCCGTCGGGTTGCAGAAGTCCGATGCAATGCTTCAGGATCACGGACTTGCCGCCTCCGGAAGTGCCGATGATGACCATGGTCTCGCCGCGGCGAATCTGAAGGTTCACGTCGCGTAGCACCTTTTGCGGTCCGAAGGCTTTCTGCAAATGGCGCAGCTCAATCATGATATCCGTGTTCATGCCGACTTCCGGTTCAATAGGCCATGTATACGATGAGGAAATCCACGATCAATATCAACACGCACGAGGAAACGACCGATTTCATGGACGCCTGGCCCACGCCCCGCGCGCCGGCCCCGGCTCCCAATCCGTTATAATAGCCCATCACGACGACGATGGCGCCGAACACGACGGCCTTAAACATGCTGACCGCGATATCATACCCTTGGAAGAGAAAACGCAATCCGAACACATAGGTGGCGGTGGTGACGTTCAAAACCAAATTGGTGACCAGCCAACCTCCGATGATGGCGAGGAAGTCCGACATGACGACGAGCAGTGGAAAGACCACGATGCCGCTGATCAGGCGGGGCATGGCCAAGTAGCGGAGCGGGTCCAGGGCCAGGACCGTCATGGCGTCCAATTCTTCTTTTTCCTTCATGGTGCCGATTTCCGCGGCGATGGCGGAACCGACGCGCCCGGCCAACACCAAGGCCGTCAACACGGGGCCGGTTTCGATGATGACGAGTTTGCAAACGGCCGTTCCCAAATAGGTGGACGGCACGAAGCCCCGGAATTGATAGGCCGCCTGCACGGCAGCCACGGCTCCGATGAAGAAACTCACGACGACGATCAGCGGCAGGGACGAGATTCCGATGCGCATCATTTGCTGGATGGTAAGCGACGGATTCTTGAAAAAGTAGGGGAAACGGATCAGGATGCGCAGGAACAAGATTACCACTTCGCCGACATTGGCGATTTTCTCTGCGAGAGATTCCCAGCCCAAGCGGATCAATCTGGAAAATTGATCGCCGACGAAATCGAAAATGGACGACCAAGCCCCGGACTTGCTGGACGCCGACGTGCCCAATTTTAAAACCCGTCATTTTCCGAGGAACGCCCGGAGTAACTTGTGAAGGACGCGTAATCGGCGATGAAAGTCAAAGGCACATCTCCTGTCGGTCCGTTTCTCTGTTTAGCCAGAATGATTTTGGCCTTGCCCTTTTCAGCTTCTTTATTATAAACCTCATCGCGGTAAATAAACATGACCAAGTCGGCGTCCTGTTCAATGGCGCCGGATTCGCGCAGATCGGAAAGCTTGGGTTCGCCCTCGCCACCACGCTGTTCCACGGCGCGGGAAAGCTGGGATAGCGCCACGACCGGAATTCCCAACTCCTTGGCCAAACCTTTCAGGCCTCGGGAGATCTGGGAAATTTCCTGTTGTCGGTTTTCCTGGCGGCCAACGCCTTGCATCAGTTGGAGATAATCCACCATGACCATGTCCAATCCCTGTTGAGCCTTGAGACGACGGCATTTGGCGCGCAACTCGAGGATATTCAGGGACGGGTGATCGTCGATGAAAATTTTGGATTCGCTGATGGGACCCACGGCGATGGACAGTTTCGGAAAATCACGCTGTGGCAGGCGTCCGGTACGCAACAAATGCATGTTGATTTGCGCTTGGCGGCACAAGATACGTTGCACCAACTGCTCGCGGCCCATTTCCAGGGAGAAGAACGCGACGGTTTTTTTATAATCGATGGCGGCATTGGCCAGCATGGACAGCGCCAGAGCCGTCTTGCCCATGGCGGGACGGCCGGCAAGGATGATGAGATCGGTTTTTTGAAACCCCGAGGTCATGACGTCGAAATCCTTGAACCCCGTGGGCACGCCGATGATTTCGCCCTTCGAATAACTTTCAATCAATTTGAAAGTATCGCTCAGGATGCGCTTGATGGGCACGAACCCTTGTTTGACCGTGGTTTCGCTGATGGCGTAGATCTCGCCTTCAGCTTGATCCATGATTTCCGCCGGCTCCTGCGTGCCGTCATAGGCCTTTTCCAGGATCTTGGTGGCCGAACTAATCAAGCTGCGGAGCAGCGATTTTTCCTTGATGATTTGGCAATGCTGCTGGACATTGGCCGAGGATACCACTTCCGATGAAATTTCCATCAGATAAACATCGCCGCCGGCCATGTCGAATTTTTGGCCTTTCTTGAGCGACTCGGAGACGGTGATTAAATCGACGGGAAGATTCTTTTCGAACAAGCCGGCCACGGATTCGAAAATGACCTGGTGTTTTTCCAGGTAAAAATCCTCGGGTTTTAAAATTTCCAACGCGTCGCCAACGGCTTCGCCGTCCAGAAAGAGCGCGCCGATGACATGCTTTTCGACTTCAATGGATTGCGGCGGCACGCGGAAAGAAGGGGCGCGAAAGCCTCCGCCACGGCCGTCACCAAAACCTCCACTGCGGCCGTCTCCGAAGCCATCCCCTCGGCCCTCGCCGCGGGAACGAAGTTCCGGGTTCTGCGCCGCTCCTACGGTTTCTGCTTCCCCGGTCATGCCGATTTCATCCCTTCCACCAACCGCTTTTGCAGCCATTGCAAGTCTTCCCAGGCTTTTCGCTTCAAACTTTCCTGGCGGATTAGGTCAGCGGGATGATAGGTAACCACGAATTCGCGTCCATCCAAGCGATGCGGCGCCTGGCGCAGTTCTTCTACGGATCTGCCCGTTTTCAAAACGGCCTGGGCGCAAGCTTCGCCTAGCAACAAGGTTGCCGGCACCTTTAAAAATCCCAATTCGGCATGCAATACCGGCAACATACGCATCAATTCGCGCCGGTTCCAAATTTTCCCCGGCAGGTGCGCTTTAATCAGGACGGTCCGATATAATTGGTCCGGGTCCAGGCGGATGGCGCGCATCATTTTATCCAATAATTCGCCGACTTCTCCGGAGAAAACCATGCCCGCCTCGATATCGGCCGCAGAGGGTTCCATGCCGATTAGAGCCAAGGGCGCGGCCTCCGATCCGCGACCCGGTAACATCCGAGTTGCGGTACCCTGAATGCTACCTGGGTACAAAACGTCCGCATGGCTCGAAACATAGGCGTTCAATTCGGGCAGACTATTCCATATTGGAAGGACGGGGAGGGAACCAGCTCCTGAAGCCCCGCCCCTTGAAGGGACAACGTCGGAAGTGACGCCCCCCGGAGCGACGCCAGAAGAGCCAGCTCCGGACGTATTCTGCGGAACTAAGGCTTTGCGCCCATTCTGGGAGGCGGAATCCAACGCTTGCGACAATGATTTGAAGAGGGAAGAGGCGGCATCGGGGGTAGGACCGGCCTGGTGCAAGGATTCCGATGGAAAGGGATCGGCGGAAGACCCGGTTGTTGGCGGGACGCGGTGATCAACCGGAACTTTGGGATCGCTCCTGGAAAAAATTTCGGCGGTCTGTGACCCTCGGACTGTGGCTTCGGGTTGGCGGGATGAACGCCTTGTCAGGGGATGGGGGAGGATAACCTCGTCCAAACCCATTTCGCCTTGCCATTCCAAATAGCTCGCCAACAAATTCACGCGGTCATTTCCTTTCGCCCTGCATGCCCAATCCTTGCATGACGTGGCCGCCGGGTAACTCCGGGGCAATTCGCAAAGTATGCTCAACCACCGATGCAGCCAAATCGTCCTTGTCCCACTCGGTCAAAACCGGGTTGGAAGCAGTCGCAGTCAGGATGGCCGCCTGGACTCGGTCTTTTCCGAAACCAGTGGTTTCCGCCACCGGATTATTCACCACCATGATATCGCATTGCCGCTCGCGCATTTTCGCCTCCCCGAAAGCGATGGCGTTTTCCGTTTCCAAGGCGAAGCCGATCAGAATCTGGCCCTTCGATTTCCTATTTCCCAATTCATGTAAAACATTCGGAAATGGACGCAACTCGATATTTTCCAAGTACTTAGAGTCCTTTTGTTTTCCCGCATACGCCTGTACGGGAACGAAATCGGCGATGGCCGCCGCCATGATGATGATGTCCACCCCGGGCTGACGCGCCAGCATTTCCCGTTCGAAATCCGCGGAGCTTTCCACCGCGCAATACCGTATACCGGATGGTACCGTCTCTTGGATGTTACCTACCACCATTTCCACATCCGCTCCCGCGGCCCAAAACGACCGCGCCAGGGCCAGCCCGGTTTTTCCGCTGCTGCGATTGGAAATGAACCGGACATCGTCCCATTTTTCCCGGGTATGCCCGGCGCTGATCAATACCTTTTTACCCGTCAGGGACGCCGCCGCCACCCGGCGCGCCAAAACGGCTTTCACGTAATCGATGAGATGAGACGCTTCCAAAAGCTTGCCGTGACCCACTTCACCACATGCCAAAACACCCTCTCCCGTGGGTAGAATAACGTCCCCTTTGGACTCCAGAAGCCCCAGGTTGCGACGCACCGCGACGGAGCCCAACATAACGGAGTTCATTGCCGGAGCAAAGAAAACCGGCCGTTGGCACACCATGTAGACCAGAGACAGTAGGGATCCCGTTAATCCATTAGCACATTCACCCAGGGTATGGGCTGTGCAGGGCGCAATGAGAAAAATATCGGCCCAGCGCGCCAAATCGATATGTTCCATCGATCCGTTTTCAGACCCGGAAAACGCATGGACTCCAACTTTATATCCGGTCAAGGCCGCGAAAGTGTTGGGATGCACCAATTGGGTGGCGCTATGCGTCATGGTGACGCGAACCACCGCGCCCTGGTCCTTCAATCGTTGGACCAGATCACAGGCCTTATAGGCCGAGATGCTCCCGGTCACTCCGAGCAGTACATGCTTGCCTTGTAGACTCATCGGGTACCTCGGCTCAACCAATAAAAAACGGAAGCCAGCGCTTCCGTTCCATCATCCCATTTCGGCGGTGCCCCGGCAAACCAGGCGCCCAACCGGGATTGCATCGGTAAACTAGGCTGCGGCGGGTGCGGGAGCCTCGAGGATTTGCAACTTGCCGTCCTTGAACTTCTGGATGGCGATGGTCGTGGGCTTTTCGGCCAATTTGATGAAGCCGAGATTGGCCTGCTCGTTGATGAAGCGGGCTTCTTGAGACGACATGATGACGGACTTGAAGGGGGAAATATCCTTGTTGTAACAGGTTTCCAGGGAAAGATGTTGATTCTTGGACATGGAAACTCCTTTAAAGTTGGCAGAGAGAGGGGGATTCGAACCCCCGAGGGATTTTACTCCCAACATGCTTTCCAAGCATGGACCTTAAACCACTCGGACATCTCTCTGTGAGAGCGATAATTATAAGAAAATTCGCCGGAAAATCAATAATTTAAACCTTTCAATCGCGACCTATTCGCGGCCTATTCTGTTTGAATCGACCGGAAGTGAGTGAATTCGGCTTAATTGTAATCGGATTAACCCGTTGTCCCCGGGCCAGTGGCTAATTCAGTCGGCGTAAGCGAAGCAATTTCCTCGTCGTCGCCATACCGCTGCAACTCATAAAGCTTGTGGTAAATCCCCCCCAATTTTAGAAGTTCGTGGTGTCGACCTTCTTCACGGATGCGGCCCTTGTGCATAACCAGGATTTTATCCGCATTTTGGATGGTCGACAGACGATGTGCCACGACGATGGAGGTCAGGTTTTTCAGGATTTTATCCAACGCTTGCTGAACCAGGCTTTCCGTCTCCGTATCGACGGAGGAGGTGGCTTCGTCCATGAGGAGGATTTTAGGCCGATGGTAGAGCGCCCGGGCGAAAGCCAGGAGCTGTCTTTGACCCGTAGACAGGTTTTCTCCCCGTTCGCGTAAGGGCGTCAGATAGCCTTGAGGCAGGGCCGATATGAATTCATGGGCATTCACGTACCGGCAAACTTCTTCCACGCGCTCCAAGGAAAATTCCGGCGACAATGCGACGTTGAAGGCAATGGACTCGGAAAAGAGATAAACATCCTGGGAAATCAGGCTGATATTTTTGCGCAAGGCGGCTTCGGAATAAGTTTCGATGGGTTGTCCGCCGATTAACACGCGGCCCGTATCGGGCAAATAAAATTTGTTCGCCAATGCAATGGTCGTGCTTTTTCCGCTTCCGGTCGCGCCGACTATCGCGACGCTTTGGCCGGGTTTTACTTGAAAGGAAACATTCGCCAGGACGATTTTATCCGGATCATACCCGAAGGTCACGTCGTCAAAAGTGATATCCACGGTGTCGGGAAAGGTTTCAAGATTTCCAGCCGGCAGGAAAGCCTCCGTGTCCGATAAGGTGAAGACGCGCTCGGCCGCTGCCAAAGCACTTTGCAGGGCCGTGATCTTATCGCTCAATTCTCGCAAGGGACGGAAAAACAAACCGGTATACCAGGAAAAGGCCACCAAAGTACCCAGGGAAACGGAATGTCGGAAGAAAAACCAGGCGCCGGTGAAATACAGCAAGGCCAGGGAAATTTCGGTGAGTCCGTTGATGACGGGAAAAAACACGGAGTAATACTTCACATTCTTAAACCACTCTTCGCGCATTTGCTTATTCACCGCGTCGAAGTTCCGGATTTGCTCACTTACTTTTCCGAATATGCGCACGATGTGGATGCCTGCCAGGCTTTCCTGCATGATGGAATTCAATTCGGCCAGAAGTTTGCGGATGATGGAATTGTTCGCGCGCACCTTTTCGCGGAATATCGAAGTGGTGATCAACATGAGAGGCAAAACCGCGAGCGAGGCCAAGGCCAATTTCCAGTCCAAGGCGAGCATGAAGCCGACGGCAAACAGGATCATGAGCAAAGCGCCAATCAGTTCGATGAGCCCTTCCGTGAACATGCCGCTCAGGGAGTCGATATCGTTTCCCATGCGTGTCATCAGGCGACCCACCGGCGTGCGATGGAAAAAATCCATGTGGAAGCGTTGCAGGCGGGCAAAAATGCGGACGCGAAGTTCATGGATGATAGTCAGGCCCAATTTCTGACTGGCGACGGCGCGCAAATATTCCAACGCGCCGGACAAAAGCACCAGCGCCACGAAAGCCAGCATATAGGGCGTGATCCCGTCCAACTGCTTATGCTTGATGGGACCGTCGATCATGCCTTTTAAAACCTGCGGTTGGAATACCGGCAGAATTTCGGAAATGATCAGGAAAAGGAAGGCGAGGCTGGCCGTGGCCTTGTGGTCCTTGAGCAAGGCAACAAGGCGAAGCCACAAGTTGCGATCGAGAAATCTCGCGACGCGATCTTCATTCAGGTATTCACGACGTTTGGCCATGTTTGCCATGCTAGTCCTAATCCAATTCCAGCGCCGAGCTCAATTGTTGCTTTTGCCAAACCGAAGCGTATGCTCCGCCGAGCTTCAACAGCTCCGCGTGCGTTCCTTGCTCCAAGATTTTTCCGTGCGCAAGGAAAATAATCGCATCGCAATTCTTCACCGCCGAATAACGATGGGAAACGATGAGCAAGGTGCGTCCGAAAAATTGGTTTCGTAATTGCTCCAGCACCAGGGCTTCGGTTTCCGTATCGAGCGCCGACAGTGTATCGTCCAATCCGATGACGGGCGAGTTGGCCAGCAGCGCGCGCGAAAGACCCACGCGCTGACGTTGACCGCCGCTGAGGTTGATGCCCTTTTCGCCCAGCATGGAATCGTAGCCTTGCGGGAATTGATTCAGGTCCCGGGACAAAGCCGACCAATCGGCGGCTTGCTCGACGGTGGCTTGGGAAAGGGCGCTTTTTCCCATCAGTATATTCCCGCGAATACTGTTGGAAAAGAGAAAACCATCTTGCGGGGCGTAGGTGAATTGTCGGATCCAATCTTCATCCGGAATCGCTTCACGGGCAACGCCGTTCAGAAACAAAGTTCCCGGAGCCGATGGGGGATAGATGCCGCACAGCACCTGCATCATAGTGGTTTTTCCCGATCCGGTGGGACCCACGATTCCCAGGGAACTGCCCGCCGGGATTTTCAGGCTGATGTTTTCCAAAGCGGGATGCGGCTGTTGTCCGGGCTTTCCGGTGATATAAGTAAAGCCAAGATTTTTTAATTCCAGGGTAGGGTGGGCGAAGCGCACCAGGCTCAGCGTCGTCGCGGCGTCATTGCCGGGTGGCGCGGAATTCTCGCCCGCCTGGCCGTGCAACATTTTGACGGGGATATCGCCCCGCACGGGCACGATGAAGGAGGCACGCAATTTTGACAGGCGGTCGATGGAAACATTGGCCCGCTGAATCATGCTGGCCACCCAGCCCAATCCGATCAAGGGGAATTGCAGGCGCAGGATATAAAGTATCGCCGCGGACAAAGTACCCAAAGTGATTTGATCGCGAATCACCATTTTGCCGCCCAACCACGCGACCAGCACCAAGCCAATCGCTCCCAAAGCGCCGATGGCGGGCCAGATCACGGAGTTGGAGTAAGCCACTTTGAGCGAAGCATCCCGCAGCTCTCGCGATGTCATCGTCAACTTGGTCGTGAACTCATCTTGTTTGCCGTAAGATTTAACGACTTGAATTCCGGATACCGTGTCCTGTAAAAAAGAATTCAGCGAGGAAAGGTTTTTTTGAATTCCGCCGAACAAGGCGTACATGCGTTTCAAAAAAGCGTTGGCCAGTATCGGCATCATCAGCGAGGGCAACAGTCCCAGCCACATCAGGCGCATGTCCAATTTCCAAATGCAAAACGTCGTGTAGATCAAAAGGCAGCCCATACGGGCCAAATGCAGAATCACCGGACCGGCAATGTCTCGAATGCGATCCAAGTCATTCGTCGCCCGCGACATGATATCGCCGATGGAATGTTGATCGAAAAACCGTTTGGGCTGCACCATGAGTCCCGAAAACAAGTCTCGGCGCATTTGGTATTCAATGCTGCGAGAGGCGCGAATCACCCAAAGGCGCTGGAAAAATAAGAGCCAACCGCTCACCAAGGTGGCGCCCAATATCGCTCCCACGGGTTTCAGGATGAAGCCCATGTCCTTGCCGGCCTGCAAGCCGTCCAAAATGATTTTAACCATCCAAGGCGAAACTTGATCCAAGGCTGTCGATACCAAAACGAATATCCAACCGCCCGCGATGGCCGCTTTATGCCTCGCAAGGTACGGCCGTAAAAACGCGAATCGCTCCTGGAAGGAAGGTTTCGCATCGGCCTGGAGTGCTTTGGATTCTTTTTCTTTAGCGATATTAATGGTCATGGCCTCGAAAGGATTGCGACCGACCGTGGGGAACTTTCCAATACGGGCCGGATAGGCGTAAAGGTGGTAAAGATTGAAATCGCTGGAAAGAGGACCTAAGGGTAACTGTCATGCTACCCAGGTTGAAGTAAACAAAAGCAGACCGATTCGAAAGGCATGGAACCGATCAGACCGGCTATTTTTAGAGGTACCCTTAAGAGAATCGCTATTTGAAAATATGCTTATCCTGCCAAAAGGAGGAAACGTCGCGATGAATCGCCATGGCAATCAGTAAATTGATCATGTCATCCTTGGAAATGGCCAGCTCGCGATCCGGGCGGCCCTTGAGGAAGGGAATCTTGTCCTTGATGGCTTCGTGACGAGAGACGTGTTTCATAGACTCACCACTCCTTCACCTTGAGAATCCGTCCGTCGTTCCAGGCCCAGCGGTCGGGGGGGTCCCTTGGCTTTCCTGGCGCGAGGCTAACGGTGCGACCCTCTTTCAAATTACTCGGTAATACTGTGAAAAGCTTTAGCATTTGTTGGGAATTTTTTAGGCCTTTGGGCTTAAAAATATTTTCACATAGAACCAAAGGCGTGTCCATAAATCCCGGGTCAATTTTTACTTGACCAATTCCGACTCGGACATTGACCCCGGCACGAAAGATTTTTAACCTTTTCGCGTCGATGGGATGTCGTCCAATGGCAGGACGCCAGATTCTGGATCTGGCTATCGAGGTTCGAATCCTTGCATCCCAACCAATCCCCATCGTTAAACCCATGATTTAAAGGCCTTTCCAAAGGTTTTTGAAACCTTTCAATCATTTCAAATTTCGGTTTGGTTCTACCAGGTGGTACCATCTCCAGGATGGATACCATGGGTCAGGCGCTTTGGGATCTCTATGAGAACCAAAAGGTTAAAGGTTTGGTCGCCGCCATGCGTCAAACCCTGTCGAAACTGGAAAAATCCGGTCAGACGGATGCGCGCTGGTTCAACGCCATGGGTGAAATCGCCATCCTTGAAAAAAAATATTCCGTTGCTGCCCGTTATTTTCGACAGGCCTTGGACGAGACTGAGAACCCTGTTTACGAGTTGAATCTGGGAAATGCGTTATTTTACGCAGGGGAATTTTCGGCTGCTCAAAAAGTTTTGGCTTCCTATAACGAAAAGCATCCTGAAGACATTCATGGACTGGTTAACCTCGCCAATTGCCATTTGCACCTAAGCGAATTGGATGTCGTCAAATCACTTTGTGATAGCGGTTTAGCCAGTCAGTACACCAAAGCGCCTTTGTGGAATTGCTTGGGACAGCGCGAGTATCTGATGGGTAACCATGCAAATGCATGGGATTACTTTGACAAAGCTTA
>JADGQO010000144.1 GCA_017881725.1 Fibrobacteria bacterium | reverse complement strand
TCAGCGACGTGGTGGACGATCTCAACCGCTACTTCGCCATCTACGCGGGGAACGCGCCGGTGGGGGACCATGTGCTGACCTTGATCCACGGTTCGGTGGACAAGCAAGGACGTTGGGTGCGGGAGTTGGGAAACCAGCCCAAGCCCTTGTCCATCACTCTGCGCAAAGGCGACCACGCCTCCATCCAATACCGCATGGACGCGCATGACGATTGGTTTTCGTTCAATAATTATGAAATCAACTATAACCAATATCACAAAGAGGAATAAAATGGCTCCCTGGAAAAATATGGCTCCTTGGAAAACCCTGACCGCCAGCCTACTGCTGACCCTGCCTTTGTTGAACTGCTCATCCAAACCCAAATTCACGCCCGCGCATGACGATTTGCTCGGCCGCATGCAGGCTAAAAAGCAAAAGTTGAACGACAAGGGCATCCTGGCCGAAGTCGCGCTGGGGGAATCGAAAAACCTGCAAACGGCCATCGATAAAGCGGAGTTGGAAGCGCGCGCGCGCTTGGCGCGTTCGATGGAATCGAAGAATTCTTCCTTGCAAAAAGCCTTCCAGGAAGAGGTTGGCCGCGAATACTCGGAGCATTTCAGTCAGGCCGTGAAAAACGTGGCCGACGACCTGCTGCGCGGCACCACCTTGGTGGAAACGCCCTTTGAGCAGAACGGCGAAGGCGTCTACCGCGTCTGCGGATTGATGGTCATGGACGGCGATTTGTACGCCAAGGCTCTGGCGAACGAGCTGGAAGCCGACAAGGCCATGCGCGATCGCTTCCGCGCTTCCAAGGCCTACAAGGAATTGAACGACGAGATCCGAGCATTCGAAGAATGGAAAAAATCCGAATCCGCGCCGGCGGCCCAAGGTTCCTGATGTCGTTCCGGAGGTCCCTGCTCGCGGTCGTCCTCGGAGCCGCGACGTTGCCTTGCGGGGCAGTCGCGCCGCCTCCGGCCACTTCATCCCCCACCTCAACCGTTTCGGAGCCCTTCACGGTAGCATCTCCAGTCGCGGGTCTCCCAGCCTGGATTCTCCGCGTCCCACAAAACCCTGATCTTTATATCGGCATCGGCAAAGGAGACAAACGGACCCGTCCCGACGATTACCGGGACATGGCGCGGTCCGCAGCCTTGGCCCAGATCAGCCGCGAGATTTCCGTGCGGGTGAAGGCGGAGAACGTCAGCGTGGTCAGCGAAAATGACGCCGGCCGGGAGGAGCGTTACGGACAGCGCATCCACGCGACTAGTGAAAACGACCTGTCGGGTTACGAGGTGGCCGACACCTATGAAACACCGGAGGTTTACTGGACCTTATATACGCTGGATAAAGAAGTCTTCCGGCGATGGGGAGAAGCGCGCGAGAATGAATTTTCCGAATGGTTGCGCGCGGAGACCCTGGCCATCAATTCGGACCTCGTAGCACGGAGGTTACCGGACGCTTTGCGACGCTTCATCCGCGTTCGCGCAAAATACGACTCCGCCAGCGCCAACTTTCCAGGAGTCCGGACCGGTGAAGTCTCCGCCCGGTTCGGAATTTTGGCTGCCAAGGTAGAAGTCATGATGCAGGGCATCGGCTTGGGAGTTGAACCGTCAACTTGGGTTTGGAGTTGGAGAAACCCCACCTCCGAATCCCCGCGTGTCTTTCCCATCGGCCCGGATGGAAAAAAATTTGCAGGCAAGCTTGACCTGATCCTTGCCGACGAAACACCCGGACACCCGGCTTGCCGCGTCGTAACCGACGCCGTCGGAGCAATCGATTTGCGGAGGCCTTTCCGCGAATGCGGGTTGGCCCCGGGGAATTGGTCGGTAACATGGATGTTACCCGAAGGATCCGTAGAATCCCGGGTGCGGGCGGATGTGAAAGCGGAGGATGTCTTATTTACGGTGCCGACGGATGCAGCAGTCCTGGAGACGGAGGCGAGGCAGCTCAAAAATGATTTGGCCGGTATGGGTGGGCCATATTTCCGCCTGGTCCCGGTACAATCCGATGCCGAGTTCGAAATCCATTTGCAATCGAAAGAGTTGGATTCGCTGGAGGGGATGTATTTCGCGACCGTTTCGGGGCGACTGAACCATGGCGGCCAAAGCCTGGAGATCTCCGGCAAGGCGGGCCATGCGAGTCCGCAGCGCGCGCGTCGTCTGGCCATGCGCGACTTCGCCTTGGAAGTTGAAAAGAATCTCAAACGCTAGCCGCGTTCAAACGCTGAACCATATCCTGCCGGCCAGAAATGAAATCAAATTGCATGCGAAGGAAAGCGCCAAGGCCCGCGCCGGTTTGGCGGGCAGGGCCAGCATCATAATGCCGGCCTCGACCGAAGTCACGGCGGGCTCGCCGATGGCCATCAGGACATTCGGATTGTGTGTCCAGGCCGGAAGGATGAACCAAAGGTAAGGCAAGGTCGCGGAGGAGCAAAGTACCCCGATGGCCAAGACCCGACCGGTTTTGGGGGCGGGCTCACCTTGGCTGAATACGCCTTTGGTGAACCGAGTCAATCCCCACAGCACGGCGGTTTCTATCGCGACCGTCATGGCCAAGGCCCGTAGGAACATCTCTTCGTAGCGCACCTGAAATTATTCCGTTACCGATTCCCGATTTCCAGCGGGACGCTTTGCGACCAGCCCAGTCCCTGCGCGAATACAACGTAGCGACCTTTGGCCGCTGACGCCATGGGCATGGCCATGGGAATGGATACCGTTTCCAACTCTCCACCGGTCACCACCGTCCGCGCGGACCAAACGGTTTTTCCGCTTACGTCAATCAGGCTCACCGTCACGATGCCGGAATGGTTGGGGATCCAAAGCAACGATCGGCCATCCCACGTCATGCGCGCACGCAAGCTCGTAGCGCGGGCAGCGGAGCGGATTTCCCGCACGCCGGCGGCGCCTTGCAGGGTTTCCGTTTTCCTCCCGTCACTGAAGGTTTGCTGGATTCCATACAGGGAAAACTTATCGGCGTTTTTGCCCTGCACCTGGTACTCTATCACCTCAGATTCCAGCTTGCTGGTATCGGACACCCATTGGGGCGTGGATTCCACCGTCCCGGTCACGGCCGTCAATTCGCCCGAGCAGCATAATTTGTCCGCGATTCCAGTCAGTCCGGATCCGGTTTCGCCCGATCCATCGCTGATCCCGTATTTGTCCTTAAGCGCTGGCCAGGCGGATGCGGCGGCCGAGTAGACGTCTATCCAATTAAATTTATACGCTGTCGATAAGCGCGTTCCAGCCCCGATTTTACTGGCGGAAACCGGAGTCGACTTTCCCGGGAAAAACTCCAAACCGATGAAGACGCGGTCCGGGTAACTACCCGTGTTGACGATGGCCACCGAACGCGACACAACTTTCGAATCCGGCGGCGCGACGTCCGCCAGCACGGCCGTGGCCACACTGGAAATCAGCAATAGGGATTTAATCAGGCATGAGGATTTCATGGCTTCTCCTTGGTTCGTGATTGGAATGAATGCAGTACAGTCGCCCGGATTCAGTCCGAGGTCACCATTTCTCGCTTCCGCCGGAATGGATTAATAAGGTGGCGGAATCTTCAAAGTTGCTCGCCCCGCCGCAGGCTGCGTTTGGATTGCAAATAATCGACTCTCTCCAAGTTTTCGAAACCTCATAATAACCGGCGGGAAGTCCGGGCAGGGAGTACCGCATTAGGCTGTCGCCGCGAGCGAAGAACGGCGACCCCGGCACGTAAACCACTGCTTCAACCGACGCAAGCGAATCGGTGATGACGCCGCTCAGAACCGCAGTAGGCTCGAGGTTGGCTCGAAAAGTAGAATCCGTTCCCGAGGGCACATAAATCTCGGTTAGGAATGCTGCCTTGCCGTCCGCAGGCCGCTTCACCAGAATATGATAATATCCGTTGTTCATCCCCGCGAAAGAGAATGCTCCATTGGCATCCGCATGCACGGTGTCGGCGAATCCGGATCCCGACTGCGGCAAATAGTTCGCGGAGTAAAGCCCGACGAAGTTGCCCGCGTCCGTGCGCCCTTTGATTCCCTCGCGGCCGGAAACGCCGGTTACCAGGCCCACGGTTTCGGAACTGGAGCCGCCGCCTTCGACGCATCCGCCACCGAGTCCGGCCCATGCGAGGATGATCGCCAGGGCGGTCGTAACGGGGAAGATACGTGTGCGACGCTTCCGAGGAATCATGCCGTCGCTCCCGGCGAATATTGAGCCTTCGGCGTGTTCAGCGGGTTCAGCGTATTCAGCGCAAGCGACGTATGCGGCAAATAAGGCGCGCTCAATGGAAAGACCTGCATGTTCACTTGGAACACCTGGCTGGCGGTTTCCGAAGCCTCGGCCAACTCTCCGATGCGCCGACGGGCATCCGCGAGAATATCTTTGACCATGGGCAACAGTTCGGGCGCGATGCCGAGGGTCATCGACGAATGCTCGCGGTCAACCTTGGGAAATCGATCCATGGCTTCCATGGCCAAGCGCAAAGTCTGTTGATGGAAGAGATCGACTTGCAAGGCCGAGGCCTTGCGGCCCGTGGTGATGGCCGCTGCCGTAACCTTCAAGGTACCGTCCGCATCCCGTTCGATCAAACCCAAATCGAGGAGCACCTTGACCGACTTCTGGACTTCCGACGCCGTCAAAGTCGGGTGGAGCGCAGCTCCGAGCGCAGCATGGTCGCCGCCCCCTCGGAAGGGCGCCATGGCAATCAAAGCGCGGATGGCGCTATGCTGCCAGGCCGAATAATATCCATACTGAGTTTCCCGCATCAACAGCGGATCGGACAAGCGAGCCATGGCCTGCAGCTTGAGGAATCCATCCTGCCGCGCGGTCGCATCCTTGGCCTGGTTGAAAACCACCAACGCCGTAAAGTAGCGAGCTTGCAAAGCGGAATGTCCCAGGGCTTTGGACAGCTTGGCCGCCGAGGCTTGCGACAGACCCTTGCGGCCTTGCAGCAGGGAGGATAACCACGAGGTGGATTGCATGCCCACGCGTTGCGCGAACCAGCGATTGGAACAGGGGCTGCCTTTCTTGCGCCGTTCCGCGACGAGGTCACGCAGGTAGGCCCGATAGTCGGTGTAGGCGGTAAGCGGCTTCATGAGCGGTTTGGGTTTGGGGTTACGCTTCGCGGGTCCATACCGAAAGTATAATCCGAAAGCCGTCGGGGGGATAGGCTTCAATGGGGAGGGAGGAAGATAACGCGTTCCCGGGAGAGCGCCGGGACGTGGAAGCAAAGGGATTTAGGGGAGGGGCGCGCCTCGGCAAGTGCCGGTACCGGTGTTTAGAATGTCGCTACAATTTATGGAAACCGTCGACTCAATTGTGAGGTCCCCATTGTTCAGGATTTGATACCCGTAGTTTTTCGGATTTCCATTCCCGGATACGGTGAGGGACCCAGGGGGAGTCGCTTTGAGAACGAGCGTGGCTGAAACATCAACGAATATGGCATAGACCGTTGAATCGGTGGGAATATTGCCGCTAATCATGCCACCATCCCAACTCACCTTAGCCCCACTACCCAAGGAGAGCGCACCTCTACTGACACCGGTGAGTTCCATTTTCGATGCCGTGACGACTGATCCCTCCGAAACACTGAGCGCGCCTAATGATTGACAATCATTAACAGGGTGTTGAAAAAGTCCCCGTGAGGCCAAAGGGCGAGCGAGCGGGCCGCGGCCAAGGAGGACGAGGAAGCGATATTTGGAAAATATCGCGACTGAGTCCGACGACGGCCCCGGCACGCGCAGCCGGCCGACGCCCGCGCGGACTTTTTCAACACCCTGTTAAGGGAAATGGGCAATCCGGCTATTGAAAATCCCTTCGAAAACTCCAATCCGTCGAATACTCCGGTTGTCTTGTTAGTACCCCCGTAAAAACTAACCGCCCCAAGGATTGTATTGGTTTTGGTTCGAAAATTGATGTCAACTGGAAAGGATGCGGCATTAAACCCGCCGTATATATTGACCCATTTAAAGTTTATCGTGAGATCTTGGCTTGAGTAATCTCCGGAAGCCAGCCATAAATCCTTCCCCTCCGCATCCGGCAGGTTTAAATAAGCTGTTAAATCATTTCGGGCATTTTCCCAACTCGATCCGTCCTTGGCTCCCGAAGCCACGGGCTTAAAGAAGACCACGTTCTTCCGACAGTAAACCGTGCGTTGCAGGGTGGATGCATTTCCCAAGGCATCGGAATTGACAACCATGCAGGCCTTGGCGGCGCCGGTTGCATCCAATTTGCATCCGAATTCCTTGGCGACATTGTCCGCCTTATAGGAAATAGTAAGGGAATCCACATTGGTGACATATCCATCCCTCACGGCAAGGGTCGTCCCTTTGAAAACAACCTCGGTATAAACCGGCCCCGTGCGATCCAATTGAATGGCAAAATCACCTTCGGGTCCCCACCGCCCCAAATCGTCCTGCTCCGAAACATGGATCGTGTAGGTACCGTCCGCGTCGGTAGAGGCAAGGCTCCAATCGGTTTGAGTTCCCCCAGTCTGGGGATGGGTTCGATAAGTTGTTTCGGCATTCATCCTTACCCGGTATTTCCCATTACCACCGCCGCCGGAGGTCCAAGTGAACTTGGGATTGTTGGTCAATCCGTTATTGGCCACGTTGGCCGCACTCTTGACCGTCGGCGCCGACGGGGGATTCACCTTCACTTTATAGCTGAAGGATTTCGGAGCTCCCGTCACGCCGGCAACCTGGTCCTGCTGTTTCACCGTCAAGGTATGCGTGGCGTCATCGGTAAGCGCCGTTGTGGGAGTAAAGGTCGTGGTCGTCCATTCGAACTCCGCGCCTGCGTCCAGCTTCAGCGTGTACTTGGCGATTCCGCCATTGGTCGTTGAAGGACTCCAGGTCCAGGTTGGAGTCGCGGACGCCGTATAACCGCCGTCGATGCCCGTGAACGTGACCGCATCGGGCGCCTTGGTATCCAGCACCACGTTGCTGTTCGCGGCAATAGACCAATTGCCCGCCAGGTCTTGCTCCTGAACGGAAAAAGTATTGGATCCTTCGGCGAGAGTCACGGCCGTCGCCGCAGTCCCACTGACGTTAGTCCACGCCCCCGAATTCAATTTCCACTGGTACTTTCCATTCAGCCCACTCCCTGTCGCGCCATCGCTTCCAGACGACCAAGTCCAGGAGGCGGTCGCGAGATTGGTTGGAGAGGCTGGGCTCGATAAGGAGACCGGAGGGGAAGGTAAATCGCTGTCCCGGAGGATGGAAATACTCGCGTCACCCGTATTCCCCAAATTATCCGTTACCACGATTTTGATGACCGTGGTCCTGGCATTGGCGACGGTCAGCGACACCAGGGACCAACTCCCATTCGTTCCCAGGGTCACTGGAACGGCCACGCCACCATCCACGGTATATTCGACCTTGGCGATTCCATTGGGTCCCGAACAGGAACCCTTGACGCTCACGGTATCCGTCGAGATGATGAATGTCCCCGAGGCCTGGGGTAAGGAGATGGTGACCGTGGGTTTAGTCAAATCATATTTGATGGGAAGACTCGCCGCTGGGGACCAATTACCGGCCGCGTCACGTTCCTGTACGTACAGCGTATAAGCAGTGCCGCTGACGGCACCGGCCAAGAGATAAAGGGTATCCGTCGATTCCGGTGAACCCGCTGGGAAATTTGCGTCCCCAAGGCGGGAACGAAAAACGCCCGCTCCGCCGCCGCCGCCCGTAGACCAAGTCCAACGCGGTACCGTGCTGGTCGGAGAGGTTCCAATAATTTTCGGCGCTGCCGGTCCAGTCGTGTCGATTTCCACCTGTGCCGAACCTGGAAGGGACCAATTTCCCGCAGCGTCCCGTTCGCGCACATAGAGATAATGCACTCCGGCGACGAGGTTGACTGCCGGTTTGAAAAGCGTGTCAGACAAGGCCATTGCCGAGGAATCAAAAATGTTTTTATCCAAAACGATTTGGTAGCTGCCTGCGCCGCCGCTGGCCGAGGCCCAACTCCATGTGGGCCGAAGTTCCTTAGTGGGACCGACGGGATTCACGCGCACGATCGGTTTGCCGGGAGGCACGATATCATTCAGGGGTGGGAGCGAACTCTTCACCTTAATATGTGCGGAACCCAGTATGCTGGGTCTGACCTTGGAAGTCGCTGAAACCGAAGTTTCCCCAGGGCGCTTTCCACTCACTTGCCCCGCCGAATCCACAGTGGCGATGGAGGTATCCGTCGAGGTCCAATCAATAGCGGAAGCTGCCCCGGAGGGGGACACCTTCGCGGTCAAAAATCCGATGAGGCCGCCGGCGACAACCTCGAGGGTATCCGGTTTGATCAGAATCGATTCCGGCACCGAGCCGGAACTCGCGATGGTCACCGATATGGAAAGCTTAACCGCGGGATTGTTCTTCAGCGCGACCGTGAGCGTTCCCGTTCCCGCTTGCGCAGCCTTAAGGAAACCTGTCCCTGCGGTCATCAAGCCTGCGGGCTCCCACTTCCAATCCAAAGTCTTGTCGGCCAAATTTTCCGGGAGGACCGTAACGGTCGGCAGCGGAAGGGAATCCCCGATCAACAGAGTCAAGGTCTGCACCGTGCACAGCAGCGATGCCTCCGGACTGACGTAAACCACAATGCCATCATGCGTATTGGTGGCCGGATCGAGACGCGTTTCAACCTTGTAAACAACCTTTCCGCCCTGCTCCCCCATGATGGATACGATGACCTTCCCGCCGTCCCAATGCGGCGCCTTGAGTTTATGGACGTCCGCAGCGCTCTCAACCTTTCCACGGTAAACCACGTCCAGGGTATCCCCATTGAGCCCCTTTAAGACGATGACCACGTTGTCGAATTTTTTCAGGGAGTCAACGAGCCGATCGAAGGAAATCACGTTTTCGGTTTCTCCCCTGCTTGGTCAGGTTGCAACCCAGGACCAAAAGGGAAAGGAGCGCCAAGATCCATAACGCGGAACGACGTAACCGAGACGTTACCTGAATTCCGGTTGGGCTCATGGAGTTCAAAAGCGGACCTCTTTCTGCGTAGCCTTGGGTTGTTCCTCGCTCAATAAAACGTACGCCCCGACGCCCGCTGCGACGGTCGCGACGGCAACGCCGGTCCAAATCCAGGTTTTGGTTCCGGAATTTTGCCCCGCAACCTTAGCTGGCTGACTGCTTGCCTCCACCGGATCGCGCTTTGTTTTCGACGAGGCCGTCGTGTCCCTTGCGACCCGAAGCTGGCCTTCTGTATTTACGCTGTTGCGGCCCTGCTCGTATTCTTTCTGAATGTTTTTGAAGATCATATAGATCATGTCGCTGGCGTACATGTCCATGATTTTTGCGGTGGGCTCCACCATCAATAATCGGTTCATGTAATACTTGCCTTTTTCGCGCGTATGGTATTGCGCCGCATACATCACGCCCAAATGCTTAAAGATGAAAACGCTGTCTTCATGACTGTACTGCCTGGTGTCTTTCAGATTGTCTTCCAACATGGCAATGGCCGCATCGAATTCGCCGTCGAGATAAAGGCGATGGACTTTGGTCGCATCCACCCGGAGAGGCGTCTTGGACGGGGTCGCCGGGGCGTCCTGTCCTTTCGTATCCGAGATGGCTTGTTTGGCAGTGGCACCGGTTTTCGCATACACTCTGGAGGCGAAGAGGATCGCAAGCAATAAACAGCCGGCGGTATAACCGATTCGAAACCACTTAGACGCGGGAGCAAGGCTCCTCCGAAATGGAAAAGACTGGAAGCGACTCCAGTTAAGTTGCGAATCATTTTGATGACTCATACGGATATCCCTTTGACGTATCAATCCCGGTAAATAGCGCGGAGTGACCATGAATCCCAAACTCAGAAGAGAAACGGCGGTAATCCGGAATCGGTGGCAGTTAAAATAATTCCTCAATCATCCAACCCGTATTTCGGCCGTCACAATTGGTTTGATAACCTGCGTCACCTTACTATTTCACGGAATTTTGAGGCGAGTCGTTTGTTTCCCAGGTAGGGCGGGTGAACTTAATGGAATTCGGTACCCTCAAGCCAAAGGGATTCGAGAATTGAGAGATGGGCCACCGGATCGCTATGAAACGATCCGGTGGCACTTGTTGAGGATTAGGGGAGGTTGATTCCGGCGAAAGGAGACTCATTTTCAGCAATCTGCACCTCGCGGCCATCGAGAGTCAAGGCGCCGCTCCCATTCAGACGAGTGAATAGAACTTGAGTCTTTCCGCTATGCGAACCGCGTCCGAAAAAAACTTGTCCCCGAGATGCATTCGACTTGGGGCTGATTACTATGCCGGTAGAAACATCCGTAAAGATCCGTTGGGCGAAGTTGTACAAGCTCCGATCCCAAACGATCTTGGAATGCGAATCCTTGTCGGGAACACCGGGTTCGAGCTGGTACATGTGCGTGATGTTATTCTGGTCGAGAAAATCGTGGTACTGCGAACTATTTTTCGTTCCCACCACATTGTCGTTGGGAGCCAGGGAGATGAAGATCAGCTTTACGTTTTTTTTAATGACAGCCGGATCAAGAATGGTGTTCTTTGGCTCTTTGGTATTCGGAGCTGCGGAGAAGGGTCCGATATAGGCGAACTTATCCGTATGCGGAAATCCGAAATTAAAAGTTTGCCCCCCGCCCATGGAGAGGCCGGCGATGGCTCGCATAGACTGCTCGGATGAAACAGAGTAGGTTTTTTCGGTCCAAGGGATAAGATCATTAAGCAGTACGTCTTCGAAATCCCCGAAAGCATCCGAGGCGTTCTTCACGTTACCGTCGGGCATCACGATGACCATGGGCTTGGCTTTGTTTTCGGCAATCAGATTGTCCAAGATGGCATCCGCCTGGCCTTCATTACTTCCTTGGCCGATCCAGGATACCTCGTTGCCACCGATACCGTGGTGCAAATAGATGACAGGATACTTCTGGCTCGTCGAATAACCGGGCGGAGTATAGACGGTTACCTTGCGATCTCCGTATTTCCGGGTCGAGTAAGTAACTGAAATATCCAACTTACCATGGGCTACATTGGTTTTCTTGGTGTCGTATCCAGAAGGTGGTAACGGCAATCCCGCGGGATCGCTGGAAAATCCGAGGGCCGGAACCAAAATCAAACCGGCGGTTAAGATTTTAGCGAGCATGGCTTTTTCTCCTGGGTGGTTTTGAAGATCGAAAATCCGCATTCACGATCACAAAAATGCAACCGATCTGGAAGGATCTTCCCTATAGTTAGTACCCCTAACGTATTGCCGACTCAAAAAAACCGCCTCTAATTCCTGGAGTTTTTTTGTTCCAATCCGATGAAAAGGCCAGGATTCGCAAAATTCGGGAGAGAAAATACAAGTCGGTCTTTGCATCAAAGCGGATTGTCCATCCCGCTTTTCCGTAAAATCGCCCGCCATGGGTATGTCCAAAAACCGGCTCATTGCCACCGCCTCAAAAATTCAAAAACTTATCGGGCGAATCCCGTCACGAATGTTGTGAACCAATTGGGATTCAACTCGGCATTTCCCAACGCAAATCCCCGCTGTGAAACTCCGTCAACGAACCCAGGATCCGATCCGCGATGGCATATTCAGGCCTACCCCGATTATGCGCTTCCGGCACCGCCACGCAAAACATACCGGCCGCCTTAACGGCCTGCACGCCGAAAATGGAATCCTCGAATCCGATGCAAACCTCCGGATGCACGCCCAGGCGGGAAGCCGCTGAGAGATAAACCGCGGGGTGTGGTTTGCCGTGCGCCTCGCCTTCCGCAGACACCAATGCATCAAAGCAACCGACTAGCCCCATCCGCTCCACCGATGCCGCGATGAGTTCCGGCATGGAGGACGATGCGATGGCCAGTTTGCAACCGGCTTGGCGACAAATGTCCACGGCTGCTAAGGCTCCCGGCTTGGGCCGGCCGGATTCCAACATCTTTTCGCGCACCAAATCCAACAGGTCCTTTCGGATCGCCACGGGATCGATGTCGACGCCCGGAAAATAACGTCTCCAGGCCACAACGGCTTCATGCATGCGCATGCCCGTAGTGGCAAGTTGCATTTCCTCCGTCAGGATGGCGCCACGGTCGCGGAACACCTTCATTTGCGCCCACATCCATATGGGTTCGCTGTCCATGAGCAATCCGTCCAGGTCGAAAATCGCAGCTTGGAAAATTCGCGCGTAAGGCGGCATTGGTTGATCCTATCTCCTTGCGGGGAACCGGAAAAAGACCGGACCCCCTTTCAAACCGCGCGTGCGGAACTCCCGCACACGGCTTACCGAAAAACTCCCCTGATACTGCATTTTGTAGGCCTCCGAATAGCGACGTGACGGATAAAATTGGTCGGTTTGCCAGTCCGCAATCGCAGTAAACCAGGGGTTGCCCCCAAGCTCCTGCACAGATCCCGGCGTGCGGAATTCCCGCACCGGGCTCTTCGAGATGTGATTGTACCATGTCAAAACAAAGCATAGATAAACGACAT
>JADGQO010000143.1 GCA_017881725.1 Fibrobacteria bacterium | reverse complement strand
CCCCCGAATCGAAATTTCAGGCCCGGCAAATGGGCGGTATGGTTTTGATCCAACCGGGTGAAAAAACCAATGGCATCACGGAACCGGTTTCATTATACGGCATGATGGGTAATCGCGTCGCATCCTTGCATCCCACCGGATATGCCTACACATGGAACGGCAAGACGGCTTCCGGCGCCGATGCCCCAACGGGCGTGTACTTCGTCCAGGCGGGCAACCGCGTACTGGGGAAATTCTTCTTCTCTAAGTAGGCTAAGTTTCCTAGTCCGGCAAACGGTCGGAAATAGTTTGCGGCGCAATCTCCTCATTGAAAATTACCGAACTTATGTGGCCAAAAAACGGTAAAGGTTGACAACCAAGACCCCCTGGTAGAGGCGACTTTGGGGTTTGACTTCTTGTCCAATTCAGGCTTAACTTCCTTAGAAGCGTGTTCACGATCACAGACAAGGATTGAACAGGATTTTACCTTTGTTCCTTCACAATTGTACGGCCCGGCATCGTCTAACGCGCGGTCACTTCGCAAAGCGTTGGGTTTTCGATCCCTTAGAATGGCTTATGAACGAAAAGCACAATAAAAATCCCGGCGACGACGATTTGAAAAAGTTCCAACTGCCTGGATCGCAAGGGCCGAACGCGAATCCCAAGTATCACGAGGACTCACTGGTCACCAAGAAAAAGGGCGGTGGTGGTGGCGGTGGAGACGCGGCCAAGCAAGCCGCTGAGGACCGCGAGCAAGCGAAGCCGCTGGAACCGGCATCGGGCGAACCTTACGACTTCCCAACGCAAGAAGTCCCGAAGCCGGAGGAAAAAGCCAAGGAAGACAGCGCAGTCCTTTCTGACGCGAAGTGGCATGCCGACGACACGCTGTTTCAGGAAGAGGCAGAGGTGTCGGTCAAGCTGGAGCTACCTCCCGACAAGAAATTGATCACCAAGGTGCAGGCTGAGTTGTTCGCCAAGACGGCGACGGGCCTTGAACCCATCAGCAAGGGCGAAGGCCACGCGCAATCGGACGGCCGCGCACCCATAATACTGCCTGTTTACAAACCCAAGGGCTACGATAGTAGCCCCGGGCACGACGGCGGACCGGTGGAATACGTCATCAAATTCTCGCACAAGCTCGCAGAGCTGTTCAGCCCGGAGAATATTTTGCGCAAGGTGACGGAGACGGCATTGAAGGCGGCAGATCATGAGCTGGTGCCCGGCGTGTCCTTCGCCAAGAATACCAGCTTCATCCAGCCCACGGCGACGAAAGATTTCAAGCAGTTGGAAACGACGGTCAAGGAGTGGGATCAGAAATATCCGAAGAAGGCGTATATCTCCGTGTTCGGTCATGTGGACGCGGATGAAAAGGATCCCAAGGGTTTGAGCGAGCGGCGCGCGCAAAGCGCCCATGCGTTCATCACCAACGACGCGGACACGTGGGACAAGTTGTACAGCACTGAGAAGTGGGGCTTGCAGGTGTTGCAAGTTATCCTCAAAGATTTAGGCCATTACCATGACACACCCAACGACCAGGATGGTCCGAACACGCACGCGGCGTTCAAGGCGATTCAGAAAAGCGCCGGACTGCCCCAATCAGGGCGGGAGGATTCCGGCACCCGCAAAGCCATATTCAGCGCGTACATGAAGGGCAAGCACGATATCAAAATCGACGCCTCGCGGTTCAAGAACGTGGCGGGGCATCCGTGGATGGGGTGCGCGGCGCATAACCGCGCGAAGGACGGCGAGGGGCATGCGCCCGAAAACCGTAGGGTAACGTTTGTGTTACTCAAGGACAGCAAGTTTTTCCCGGTGCATTTCCCATGCCAGGACGGGAATGAAGCACCGTGCCAGGCGCAGTGTAAGAAGGCGGGGAAACGTTCGGGTCCGGGGATCGGGTGTTTGTTTTATGATGAGTTGGTGCGGGAGAAGGCGCAGCCGGAGGCAAAAGATGATGCGTCAAGCAAGGCATCAGATCAAGTAGCTACAGAGGATTTCGCCCTTTTTGCTGCGACTGTATACGGAGAATCCGCTAACTCCAGCGAAATGGCTTGGCGTGCCGTTGCTCACGTCATCATGAATCGCGTTGGTCGGTATGAGTGGTCCAAATACGATTCTGCTTCGGAGATCGTAAAGAATACGGGCTTTGACGCATGTACGCAGCGAAATCAACCCTTCTTGAAGTGCTACAACTACGTCAATGATAAAGAAGCAACTAAGTCTTCCCATATCGGCCGTTTTATAGAAGTAATTACCCCTATCTACCAGAAGAAGGAACCGGATAATACAGAGGACAGCATTCTATACTACAGCCCCAACGCCCAGGCTCACGGCCACGAAGAGCATCCCAATATTTATAGGTCTGAAGTTCCGCGCTGGGTTAACGACAAAGTGAAAGAGGTAACGATAGATGGTCTCCTTCCGAGCGATGATTTCAAATTCTACAAGTACAAGCATTCCTCCAGGTAAATTTGCACTCCTCTTCCTATTGCTTATATCGCAAGGATGCAGGATCGGCTCGAATGCAACCGGCAAATCGACCAGCCAACACCAGCAAGGAGCAAACACCGACACCGTGTATTCCCGTTGCACAAGCCAGGTATGTTCACTGTTTACCATTTCCAAGTTCGGCAAAGAAGTATTCATCGATGAGGGTTCTTGGTCCACTACGGTACGACGGGTCGCCGATCATATTTACGGCATCCATTCGAGTTGCGGTAGTCCTTGCTCCAATGATTTATTTTATAGCACCGCTACGGAGAGACGCGGTGGCTTTTACCCGGACGTAATAGCAACAGATACGAATCATTTATTGATCGCTCGATTGGAATACGACACCATCGTGGTAGAATGCATGTTCCATTGCGATAGGAAACCAGACTATTTCACGCCTGCATTCAGCCCAGTCGCAGCATATGTTTCAGCAGTCAGGGAGGCACGTTTTCAAGGGGATAAGCTTTTTCTGACCTACGCAACAGGCAATAACTATGAGGACAAAGTGGATTCATTTTCGATTTCTGATGCTCTGTTTTCTCACCCCCATTGAAAATCAATTATAGCGAAGTGCCCAGGGGAAAGGCCTTATCAGCGAATTTTTAACGACTATCTGAGGACTGGATGGCATGCCCAAACGATTGATTAGCTTTGATGGTCATATGGGGAGAATCAGGCTTATTCTTACTTTGTGTTTGGGTGTTTTTGTACCCACAAAAACCCACGCCCATCCCGCCTTCGGCTTCAAGCAAGATGGCGTACTGGACAAGGCCACCATAAGTCGCGCCTACTTCGAAGGCGAGTTCTCCGCCATACTGGCACCTTTGGAAATGTACCAGCAACATTTTCCCGTCACCGCCACCAAGGACGACTCGATTTTCGTCTATAAATACCTCAGCGTGATTTACGCCGCCGATTCCTCGACACGCAAAAAGGCGGAAAGTTGCATGGTGCAGCTCATCAAGATGAAGCCCACCATCGAATTGCTGGACCTCTACATCTCTGACAACATCGCGTCCATTTTCAAGAACGTGAAACAGAGTTATCTCCAGCAACAGAAATACGTCCGAGAGCATGACTTGGTAGGAAATGAAAAAACGGCTACGGAGAACCAAAATACTTCGGCCGTAGAAAAAGCAAAGCCTCGCCCAACAACCTGGATCCCTTGGACAGTCGGTGCCGTTGGCGTCGCGGCCGTCGCGACGACGGCTTATTTCATCCTTGATGATAATCACAAAACCACAAACCAACCTTCGAGTTTCAAACCCTAGGGCGAGCCCATGAAAACCCCAAATGCGTATCGCCTTTTCGCGCTCTTTGCTTTAGCGGCGCTCTTGCTGCTTGCCTGCGTGACCACGGACGATCAGAATCATGTCTTGAACATGACCATCGATAAGGACAATGACAGCTTATTGACTTACGACTCCCTGGTGGTGAAAGTGACCAGCAAGGACAGTTCCTTTACCCAAGTGGTTTTCCATGGTAAGGTCACGGACCCGAAACAGGTTTTGAATATGCCTTTGGATTCGCGCGTGGGCCAAGGCTACACGATTTCCGTTGTGGGCTACAAGGGCGGAAAAATCGGCGTGAATAAATTGATTACGATGTTGGGACCGGATCGATTCACTTCCAAGGATTTGCCCGTACTAACCAACAAATCGGATACCGTGAAGTCGGATATCACGAAGCCGGATACCGTAAAGACCGACACCGTGATTCCGATCCCTCCCGCGCCCGTCATCCTTGCGCCTACGGATTCCTCCGTCGCGGAAGGCGACTCCTTGCGATTCCGGGTTATGGTCCAAAATCCGTGGACAGGCTCGACCACATTGACGCTCAAGGATGCTCCTGCCGGGGCTGTCCTGGATACCATCGGACGGAATCCCGGCGACGGATATTTCTCTTGGAAACCGGATTTTGCCCAAGGCCGCAAGGACGCGTACGCCGTGACCTTTGTTTACGCCTCGGCTGTGAGTCGTGTGGAGAAAATCACGCGGATCGTGGTAATGAACGTCAACCGGCCGCCAAAGCTTTTGGCCATACCCGATCAAAGGGTCAAGGAAAGCGCAACCCTGACGCTCAAGGTCGAAGCTTCGGACCCGGATGGGGACTCGCTCACGCTATCGGCATCAGGCCTTCCGTCCGGCGCGACTTTCACCGCCGGGACTTTCGCCTGGATTCCCACAGTCGGCCAAGCGGGCAACTACTCGGTCAAGTTCAAGGCTTTTGACGGCAAGGACTCGGACCTGACCTCGGCGCTCATCACTGTGGGTAACGTGGACGTTCCACCTCCGGTGACGGTCAAAATCACATTCCCGGGAAGGGACACGACCGTCAACTTCACGCCCGTGGCCGTTTTGTATACAGTGAATGGCACACCATTGCAGAAACCGTATCCGCTCAAGGACGGCAGGAACCGTGTTTTGATCGATACGACGATCCAAGGTCGTCACGCGCAAGATACCGTCATCATCACCTTGGACACCGTGCCGCCTGGTAAACCCGTACTTTTCGGCGCCTCACCCGTGAACACGCGTACGCCAACCTGGGCTTGGACCAGCGGTGGGGGTGGAGTCGGCGCATATCGCTATCGCCTGGACTCGGAGGATATGGTTTCGGCCCTCCTGACCAGCGACACAATGTACATTGCGCCCAAAGATTTGGATCCCGGTACACATACGCTTTACGTCCAGGAACGCGATGCCGTGGGCAATTGGTCCAAGAGCGGAAGCCGAACAGTCCGCATCGACACCACCAAGCCGCCCGCGCCCACGGTGGCCGTGCAACAATCCTCGCCTATGAACAACCCCCGGCCTTCGTGGACTTGGACCGTAACCGGTGACGACATTGCCGGAGTGTACCGTTATAAACTTGACAACACGGATTTCCGCACAGGCGCGACGCAAACCCAGACCACAAACTTTACACCCGCAGCGGGCTCGGCACTGGAAGATGGATTGCATGTATTATATGTCGAACAACAGGATTCCGCCGGCAATTGGTCCATTCCAGGCAGCGCGACGGTGCGTATTGATATGGTGCCGCCGAATGCGCCTGAAGTATTTACAAGCGAGTTTCATACCCTGAATTCTAAGCCGCTTTGGCAATGGCGAAGCGGTGGAAATGGAGGATGTGGTATTTTTCGATTCAAAATCGGCGATGCGAATTTACAAAGCAATTCAGTAATGGGAACCGACACAAGTTACCAACCATCGGTTGGGTTTACGGTCGGAACCCGCCATAATCTTTATGTCCAGGAACGGGATAGCGCCGGAAACTGGTCTGAAATTTCATCGCTGAAAATCCAAGTTCACGGTCAAACGGGTTATGCAGTCGGAACCCTTGGGGCGATGGTAAAGACAAGCAATGGCGGGACAACCTGGGACACCCTTACGAGAGTTACAAACCGGAATTTGAACGGGGTATTTTTTACGGATCCTAATAGTGGCATTGCTGTTGGTGCACAAGGAACCATCATTAAAACGGTAAATGGTGGATGGACTTGGTCCACGATTCAAAGTGGAACTTCGCTTAATTTAAATTCAATCACATTTGTTGATGAAAATAGGGGGGTCATCGTCGGTGATAGCGGGCTAATTCTCCGAACAGTCGATAATGGATTGACGTGGGCATTGGTTCAAAGTCCGTCGAATACCTCCCTCACTTCAATACAATTTGAAAACGACAAAAAGGGCGTTGTCGTGGGCACATATCCTGGTCAGAATCGGGGGATCCTTCTAACGACTAATGACACCGGTCTAACCTGGAAATTATCCGCGCAGGAATTTCCGAGCGCGTTGACCTCAATTGGATTTTCGGATGCCTCACGAGCATTCATCGTCGGGAGTTTGGGTGCGGTTTTTCAATCTTCGGACTCAGGTCAAACTTGGACTCCGAAGATTAGCGCAACCACAAACAATTTGTTTTCAATCCAGTTTGCAAGCAATTTCGTTGGATATGCTGTTGGAGATGGAAGTACAATTTTAAAAACGACTGATGCGGGTGATACCTGGAACGCCTTGGCCAGTGGAGTTTCGAGTACAGGGCAAACCCGGTCATTTTATTCTGTCAGTTTTACGAATATGAATGTTGGATTTATGGTGGGACGAGACGCCATCCTGATGAATTCCGTGGATGGAGCCGCAAGTTGGGACGCGAAGGGCATTACCTATAGTTCGCAAAACCCAGATGGCTCATATGTGATTTTGAGAGTCAATTTTCGAGGCAGCTATTTTCCATAAGGCATTCGCACTCTAAATCCAGCAAACTCATTCCCTAGCTACCACCGTGTCGTATAGCCCAATATGGGTCAGGCCGTCGTGGCTCTCAATTCCCGTATAACAGAGAGACGCGTCTTCGTAACGGCGGAAGGCGAAGACGGCTTGGTTCATCTTTTCGGTGTTGAAAACCCTTAAGCGCACGAGCAAGTGGAAATCCTTTACCGTCAATCCGGTGACGGTACGAAACAATTCGGGTTCAAGCTTGGTGATGACATCCTGCAGCGTGTTCTCGCGGAAGTCGGTCAGGTACATGAACGCCGGAATGCGCGTGGCGAACTTGATCAGTTTTTCCTGGACGAGCTTGCGCTTGGACTTGTATTCCTTTTCTTCATCGGTGAGCTGTTTTTTCTGTTTCTCGGTTAGCTTGCCGTCTTTGGCCTTGTTCTTGAGCGCCTTGACCTTGTCGCTTTTATTGATGATGGTCTCAATGACGTTGTCGCCCAGGGCGCGCCAGCCTTCGATGCGCTCCACGGCGGCCATGGCCTCGGGATTGTCCAGAATGCGGCGCAAGGTATCGTTGTCCACGTTTACCAGCAACGCGGACTCCCACTTGCGGGCCAGCAGCGTGGCGGAGGTTCCCGCCATCGCGATATCGAGGATGCCTCCTGCGTCAATCTGGGTCATATTGGCCCCGTCATAGGCCAGCACGGGCAGGAAAGACACGAGATCCTTGACGGCATTCTCCGGATTCAATTCGCCGGGTGAAAGTCCGATGCCATACTCGGACAGTTGCCGCAGCGCGCGGGTGGGAGCGAAGTCGAACACGAAACAGACCGGCTTCAGGATTTTCTCTTCGTTCGGATTGTCGCCTTCGGGATTCTTGATGGACCAGGGTGACTGCACGCGGAACGCGGCCTGGAAGTAGGTCTCGGGGGAATTGAGATTGCGGAGCATCAATATGGAGGACCACGGCGCAACGGTGACCCCGGTGGTGAGCTTGCCGCAGGAAAGCGTGATCGTCTTCGTGTCGAATCCTCCGCCGATGGCCTTGCGGACGGGGGGTAAGGCTTCCAGCCCAATGCCCGCCGAGGCGCCGGCCGCGACGATGATTTTGTATTCATGCCAGAATATGTTGTGCTTATCGGCCAACAAATTCGCCATGGCGTGACAGGCGGCGACATTCGGCAAGAACCAGAATGCGTGTTGAAGATAAGGCAGCAGCCGGACGTCTGAATAAGGGAAAGGGGGGCGCGTGCCGGTCTTAAGATTTTCGATCACTTGCGGCGCGTAGGAACCCCGGATGATGTCGAGCCATTTCTGCACGTCGGATTTGTGTTGGAATTTCGCTTCTTTTTCCATACCGGTTGCCGCGAAAAACTCGTTGAGATCGAATTCATCGAACTCCCCGGCTCTGGCTATGGCTATCAGTTCGTCCGGCATTTGATAGGTGAGCAGGCGCATTTGCGGCAGCGCCCCATAAGGGTTCCATTTGCCCGGGTGCTTGGCGGCGTATTCATTCTTGGCGCGTTGTTCGTCGGTGTAGGTCCAGTTGAAAATTTCTTCCTCGATGAATTCGCCCGTGGAGAGCGCCTTGAACGGCGTCCCGGAAAGATAGAGGTAAGCCTTGGTGGTGATGGGGAGGATTTCGGTTTCCTTCTCCGAAAGCACGTTGAGGCCTTCGTTCAGATCATCCAGCCCGGCGGCGTATTCAATCCGGGCCTCTTTAACCGCGATGGATCCTTCCTCGCCTTCGAACAGCTCCTTCGCCGTGTCGCGCCAGGCGCCGAAGTGGTACTCGTCGAAGACGACCAAATCCCACTTGACCTTGTGGATCCATTCGTTCAGAGGCTTGATGTTGCCCGCTTTATCGCGACCCAGGAGATCCTGAAAGGAGCCAAAATAAACCAGCGGTTTTTTATCGGCAATCTGAGAAGGATCGCGGCCCGAGGATTTCGATAAGTATTGCCAGCCATCGAAGTCCACGTGAGATTCGAGATCTGTTTGCCAGGCGTCCTCGACCGCGGGTTTGAACGTTACCACCAGCACGCGCTTGGCCCCCATTTTCTTGGCCAATTGATAAGCGGTAAATGTTTTTCCGAAGCGCATTTTCGCATTCCACAGGAAGCGCGGGACCTTGTGCATGTCCTCTTTCCAGATGGAATGGAAGTAGGCGTGCGTTTTGTTCACTGCTTCCGTCTGCTCCCGGCGCATCGGAAATGTTTCATGATGGGTGCCCGTGAACGATTTCCCGGTGCGTAATTCGGTGAGCGCGGTACGAACGTCCTTGACCGAGCATCGCATCCATTCCAACTCGGTATTCGCAAAGCCTTTCTTAACGAGCGCGTCCCGTACCTGATGATCGGTGAATAGCGTCCCGTCGTCACGCGCGGCGAATTCGTCCAACTCGATCTTGAAGTTCTTGATGGCGGCGGTCTTGACCTGCTCGGCGATGCGCCGCTTCACGTCGCGTATCGTCTGCCCGACCTTGAGAAGCCCCTGATGCGCCTTGTCGTCAATGGAGTAGGCGTAGATGCGCGGCCGGGCCTCCGGCTTCGGCGCGAGGATTTCTTCAATCGTGGGTTTAGTCATCAGAGCGCTTCTCCCGGCCGGATTCGATGAGGCGTCGTTCCTTCTCGATCTCCAGCCGAAGTTGTTCTTCGGACGGCAGGCAAAGCATGTATTTGGAGGCGAAGATTTGCTTGCGGTCTTTCAAGACGGAATAGCGGGCCACGGTCTCGTTCTTTTCCGTGCAGAGAATGAGTCCGATGGTCGGGTTATCGTCGGGCGCGGCAAAGAGGTCGTCGTACATCCGCACATAGCCGTCCATTTGGCCGACATCGCCGTGGGTCAATTCACCGACCTTGAGCTCGATCAGGAGGTAAAACTTCAGGCGGCAGTGAAAGAAAATCAAATCGATATAGCGGTCTTGCTCCTCGATGCGGAGATGTTTCTGCCTTGCGACGAAGGCAAATCCGTTGCCCAGCTCCAGCAGGAAGCGTTGCAAATGGGTAATGATGGCCCGTTCCACATCCGACTCGTGAAACGTTGCCTGATCAGGTAGGCCCAGGAACTCCAGCACATACGGATTCTTCAGGGCATCGGTGGCCAGTACGACGGGAACCGGAAGTTTACGCCCCTCAGCCAGCATTTTTCCGGGCTTACGGCTCTTGATTGTGCGCTCGTAATAGTACGACTGGATTTGCCGTTCCAAAGTGCGTTTGTCCCACGCGCCCGCGACGGCCTCGCGCTCGTAGAAATCGCGGGCTTCAGTAGTGTTGACTTTAGCGAGAGCGCGATAATGGGACCAGGATAGCTGGGGTGAGAACCCGTGCTTGAATACATCCACCGGCGAAAGGCTTCCCTTCTTAGAAACCAATTTTGCACCCGCTGGGTGCAGTTTTTTTGCTGCCCCGAATTCCGCACCCAATGGGTGCAGAATTGCAAACCTCTCCTTGTAGGTTAAGTAGAATTGCTTAAACCATTGCAGATTGCGCTCCGAAAAACCCTGCCCATACCGCTTGGTAAGCCGTCGGGAAAGGTCTTCAACGACCTTCTTGCCGTATGCGGCCCGCTTCTCGCCGCCCTGCAAGGCCTCGACGATCTCGCGTCCGATCAAGCCGTAGGCAAGTACCATATTCGTGTTCACGGCCCGGACAACATTGCCCCGCGCCTGCTCGAGAATGGAAACTACGCGCCCAAAAAGTGGATCCGGTTTTTGCGCGGGGGTTTTACGTCTTGGCTTGGTCATTTGGAGTAGGCGTAAATGCGCGGCCGGGCCTCCGGCTTCGGCGCAAGGATTTCTTCGATGGTCCTATTCATCACTTTCGCCCATCGGACGAATCATACTTTCAATGAACATAATCTCGTCCTCCTGGATGCCGTACTTTTTGTAGAGGTCGGCATCAGTCCAGGTTCGGTCCCATGACTGCACGGGGACCCATCGGTACATGCTGCTGAATACGTGCTGGGCCGGCTTACGAAGCGATACCAGGAAACGCGCAAGTCTCGTATGCAAATACGACTCAACACTAGAGGCCTCAATTTTTGAACGCAGAGGACCAGCCACGAGGTAGGTCTGAGTACAGACAGACCTCGGCTCACCGAGTATTGGTGGACTTAGGACTATGTCCACGCCGCTCCTTTCCCGCTCCCGGCCAGAGCCGGCGACCGGTAGGAACACCTTCCATACATCGATTAAGTGAGCGTTCTTAGTGATTGTCGAGCGAGCCATAGCACCTTGGATTCTTTTTGTCCCAACGTTGGCATAGAGACGGACTGCCCCATCCTTCAACACAACGTCCAGCGCATAATCCGAGAAGTTCGTCGCTAAACCGAATGGCGTGTCTCCGCTAACAATCTCTTCGAACGGTTGTTCGCCGGCTGCCACAACCTTGTTCAGGATGTCTACTGCCCGCTTGTCGCGCACGAAGACATCGAACTCATTTATGGTGCGTGGATGCGGCCCGATGGTCGTACCATTTCGGTAATAGGTGCATTCGCACAGCCCAGGATTGTCCCGATCCCAGAGGAAATAACAAGCTCCTCCCCCAATGCCGACAGTGGGGAACACATCCTTCGCATTCTCATAGTCAACCAGCGTGCGAACCCGGGGGTCACCGAGAAACTCGGCGCGGAACTCACCAAGACCACGACCACCAGCCATCCACCTCGATGGAATAACCATGCTGAGGAACCGCGGCTCAAGTTGCATGGCTTGTCGAACGAACAGATGGTAGATAGGGGAATCGTTCGACCCACCGCCTCCACCAGTCATCTGATACGGCGGATTTCCAATGATGACGTCAAACTGCATATTGCCTCCAAACATCCCTGCCACCAAAGCCTTGATGTCGTCGGTGTGAATTAAAGAGTACGCGTGGGTTTCGAGGTGTTCCCCACGGTCAAGAGTCTCGACGCTTGCACCGCAGTACTTACACTTGCCATTCACCCACCTATGCTCCGTACGCTCAAACCAAATATTGCCCGCATCGTTGGCGAAGGACTTGGCGATGGAGTGCTTCCCATTGGCATGCTTCGAGCAGTACACGCTTCGACGGGCCAGCAGACTTGTGATCTCGGTAATGCCGATGCCGAAAACTTGCCGAGTCAATATGTGATCCACGCGCTTTTCCAGATCCGGGAACTCCGTCGCCAGGCCTTTGGTGAGGCGGTTGGTGATCTCCCGCAGGAACACTCCCGACTTGGTGCAGGGGTCCAGGAACCGCACCGTACTATTTGTCCAAAGGTTTGCGCCTTTGTGGTTCGCGGCCCAGGCGGCTTCCAAGGTATCCAGCATCCGGTTGGCGAATTCCGGCGGGGTGAAGACCTCGTCGTTGGAGAGGTTCGCGATGCAAGTCAATACATCCGGGTTACGGCCATGCAGGGTGAAACTGACCTGGGGGTTCATTCAACCGCCTTGGGAGCGGCACCGGACGCAGCCAGCTCGCTCACCGTCATCGGCGGATAGGTTTTGGTCGGCATGAAAATTTCGTGCTTGCCGAGATGGGCGAAGAGGTCTCCCTCCTGGCTGTATGCCGAAGAACCCGTCAACACGTCCAAACGAAAATCGCGGCGTTGGAACCTGCCCTTTCCCAGATAACCCCATTCCGCGAACGTGATTGGCTTGCCGTCGCTGGCGCGCATGGTCAAGGCGTTGCCGTGGATGAGGTTCTGTGACAACACGTAAAAAGCGGCGCGATAGAGGTCGTCCGATTCGTTGATGTGCAAGTAATCGGCGAGGATTTCCAGCATGTTCGCGCGGCACTCGGAGATGTTGTCGGGAAGGAGTTCAATCCCGTACGCGCACATCAGCGCCAGCAAGGCGTATTGCCGCTTCTCGAAATCGGACTTCCCGAATTTGAGTTCGACGGCGGCAAGTTTACGTTGCAGGATACGAATGAGGAAATTCCCGCTCCCGCAGGCGGGTTCGAGAAAGCGGGAGTCGATGCGCTCGGTTTCGCCTTTAACCAGATCGAGCATCGCCTCGACCATCCACGCGGGGGTGAATACTTCGCCGTGGTCGGCAACGCGTTGTTTGGATTTGACCAGGCTCATGGCGCGGATGCAATCGGGAGAAAAATTGAGACGTCCAAATCGAGCATACGTTTCGCTGCCAATGGTTCCTATCCCCAAGCCGAAAAAGGCGGAATGGTCGTCGTGAGTCTGAAGCGAAAAAGTAGTCATTGTTGCGATTTCATCGAGGTTTCCGCACCCGAGTGTTCCCGATCACAGGCACGGAGCGAGATTACCCGATTTAATACCACATATCCTTCCTGGTTTGCTTAAAAAGGCTACAATTCACGTGGGAGGAGTTGATCCTCGGCCCTCTGGGCAATGCCTACAATCCTGAGCAAAGCATGCGGGGCAGCAGGATGAGGCCTCAGAGGTGGAAAGACACTTGGCGATGAACGATTTATTCGATGAATTTTACGGATGTAAATGTTGGATATATTTTTGGAAGAGATGCCATCCTGATGAATTCTTTAGATGGAGCCGCGAATTGGAGAGTGTGTCATGAGTTTCGTCGAGCGTTTACGCCGGTTGTCTCAGATCAGATTCTTTACTTTGATTTTCGCGTCGGCCTGGTTGGGTGCCGGATTGTTGACCGGATGCCAAACCGCATCGTCAGACTCGAATTCCGTAGTCGTAACACCGATCAATCCCACCGATCCCGGAACCAAGGACACCGTAAAAGCCAATTCCGCCGACACGGCATCTCTGCGTATTCTGTCTCCTAAGGGCGGTGATGTTTATGCGCTGGGGGATAGCCTGCATGTCACGGCAACGGCTTCAGGAAATGACCAGGGTACGATCAATGCCATCGATGTTTTTCTGTCTCCGGACGGAGGACTAACTTGGGGAACCCTTTCGGACCAATCCCTTCCGGTAGTTGCGCAGTCATCCGTTAATTTTTCCTGGAAAATCCCAACGCTGTTTACGGCGAACGGAAAAATATTTTCTCTTGCCGAAAACAGTAACTGCATGATTCGCATTGCGCAGCGGAATACCAGCGATCCTCTGAAGGCCGCCGTCAGCGGCAGATTCATGATTGAGGATACGGTATTTATCCGGCTCACCTACCCTCTGGGAGGCGAGTCCATCAAAGTCGGCGACAGCGTACGGATTACCTGGACCGTAAAGGACGATCCCACCGACCCCGTCAACGCCGTGGACGTCATGATAACGGCCGACTCTGGAAAATTGTGGGCCTATTTGCGTTCCCAGGGATCGATCACTCCGGATAGCCCCCAATGGGGGAACTTCATCTGGAAAGTCACCGACTCCGTTTCGAGTTCCGGATTGAAAATGAATCTCGTCGATAATCCAGGTGTTTCCATCAAGGTGGAACAATATTCCTCACAGGATCCGAAGAAAAGATGTCAAAGCGATAGGATTTCGATTTCGCGACCGTGAGGCCGGCATCCGTTACCGTAACGGCAAGGTTACCTAAAGCTCCCTTTTGGAACGCGCGGACGCTCAAGGTTTCGATTCTTGGCTTTGAAAACGCCTTCGGGTTGGCCTATGGCCCGTTCCCGCGATGGCCTGGACACGCGTTTTCGCGAGTTGGGCGGGACCGGCTGGGACTTCCGGTTTTTACGGCGTCATCCGGAAGCATCGGGGAAATCCGCATGGAATCGGAACCTGATTGGGGAACCAGCATCAAGATCCGCCCGCGCACTTGGCAAGGGTGAACGCGTCCCGGAACGCGGATTTGGATCTGTCCCGGCGTTTCTTTATCTTACCTCCGTCGGAGGTTCGTCCCCCATAGGCTTGCGGCCCTTTTTCCGCCGCGTTCGAGGCTTGGATATGCGATATTTGATTAGTGATTTCCGTATCCGGCGTCCCGCCTTCGCGGTCAGTCACGAGGAGTCGGTAGCCTGGCTTGCTGCGGCCCATGCCAAAGCGGAATCCGTAATACAAGCGCGTGACGCCGGACCGGACGCCCCGGAATTCCAGGAGGACGCCTTCCGCAGGTCCATGGAGCGGTATATCGCCCGCTTCGGATGCGGTCCCGAAAGTCTGGAATCGCGCGGGCATGACTTGGAGGATTTCATGCATCGCGAGTGGTCGCGCATGCTTTTGTTCCCGTTGGACAAGGATCCGCACGGGGCGGGCATGGATGCGCGCATGCAGGTGTTTACGGCCATCGCGGATAAGACCCTGGCGCAATTCTATTCCGGCGGGGAGGCGGCTCCGGCCGAAATCATCCACGTGAGCTGCACGGGTTACGTCGCGCCCAGCGCGGTGCAAAAGCTGGTGGTGGCGAAGGGTTGGCAGGAAACCGTGGGCGTGACGCATGCCTATCACATGGGATGCTACGCTTCCCTCCCGGCCTTGCGCATGGCGACGGCTTTCCTGGCGACCCCGCGTCTCGCGGGGCCCCCGCGCGTGGCGGGACCGGATTCGCCCGCTCTGCCGATGGGTCGCGTGGACATCGTACATACGGAAGCTTGCACCTTGCATTTAGATCCCACGCGCCACAATCCCGAACAACTGGTGGTGCAAAGCCTTTTTGCCGACGGCCATATCCGCTACAGCGTGGAGGCGCATTTGGATGCGGACGCTGAGGCTGACGCGGATGCGGACAGGAAAACGGATGCGGTGGCGCACGCGGCCGGGAAGGCCTCCGGCCGGGGCCTACGGTACATCGGCGTGCGCGAGGAATTGATTCCCGGTTCGTTGGACGCCATGGGTTGGGTGCTGGGCGATCACGGCATGCGCATGATCCTGGCGCGCGAGGTCCCGGAATTGATCGCCGGGGCGCTGCGCGGGTTTTTAAAGCGGCTGTGGGAGAGCGCCGGAGTGGATTCGGAGGACGCCTTGCGCCGGGGATTATTCGCCATCCATCCGGGCGGACCGCGCATCATCGACAAGGTCGCGGCTTTGCTGGACTTGGCGCCGTCGCAGGTGGCCGCCAGCCGCGCCGTGCTGAAGGCTTACGGCAACATGTCTTCCGCGACACTGCCGCATGTTTGGGCTGCCATGGATCAGGACCCCGCCATTGCGACAGGGACTTTAATCACCAGTATGGCGTTTGGGCCGGGGCTCACGGTTTACGGCGCTTTGCTGCGGAAAGCCTGAATGCACCCATGAATTTCTGGCGTCTGGCTCCGGTTCCATTTCTGATCCAATCAGTCGGAATGCTCGTCGACGAATTTTGGTTCCATCACCGCCGCGGTCTGCCGCGCTGGGAGCGTTGGGGCCATCCCCTGGATACCTTTACGGTAATGCTTTGTTATGGCTTGGCGCTTTCGCCAGCGACGCGCGGGCACACGGCCCTCTTCGTGGGGGCGGCCCTTTTTTCCACCCTTTTCGTGACCAAAGACGAGTGGGTGCATGTCCGCGTATGTTGCGGATCGGAGATGTGGCTGCATGCCTGCCTCTTCGCGTTGCATCCGGTAATGCTCTTTCTCGCGGGGGCTTGGGCTTGGGCATCCGTCCAGGGTAACCTGGAGGTTAACTCGGGACTTGAGGTTAACCTGGGAACCGCTGGGGCGCAGAGCGGCTTGACGGCCTTCGGGAATTTCCTCGTCGTACAGTCGGCGTTAACCGTGGGATTTTTCCTGTACCAATGCCTCTACTGGAACGGTCCCTGGAGTCCGGCTTATGGTCCGGATGAAAAGGATCGCGGCGGGACATGAAGGAATCGCAAAAAATCTCCACTCTGAATACGTCGCCTTCGGATTCCGCCGTCGGATCTTCCGGAATCAACAATGGCTTTTACGACAGCCTCGGTGAACGCTGGTTCGAGGCCTGGGACGATCCCGTGGCGTTGCTGCGCGCCGAAGGCGCGGTTAAAAACCCGTGGGTGGCCGAAAAAATCGAAGCGGTTTTGGGAGCGGGAAAAAACGTCTTGGACGTCGGATGCGGGGCGGGTTTTCTGGGCCGGGTCTTGTCCGAGCGGGGACATCGTTGCATCGGCATGGACATGTCCTTTGGCAGCCTCAAAACCGCGCGCGGCCGGGGAGAAAATCCGCTGCGTTCATCCGGAAGCCTGGTAGGCCCGGAAGGCCCTGGAAGCTCCGACGCGCCCGACGCGCCAAAAGGCTCAGGCCGTCAAGCCTGCGGAAAGGGCGACTATCTCCGCGCCGACGCCTATCGCCTGCCCGTCCGCGAAAACGCCTTCGACGCCGTGACCGCCCTGGACTTTTTGGAACACGTGGAAGATCCTGCGCGCGTCATCGCGGAGGCGGCCCGAGCGCTCAAGCCCGGCGGCCTGTTTTTCTTCCATACGTTTAATCGGAATTTTTTAGCCTGGCTCGTGGTCATCAAAGGCCTGGAATGGTTCGTGCGCAATACGCCCGCGCGCATGCACGTGCTCCCGCTGTTCATCAAGCCCGACGAGATGCGCGCCCACTGCCGTGCGGCCGGCTTGGAAGTGACGGAAATCCGCGGGTTGCGGCCGGACGTCCTGCGCCCGGCGTTTTGGAAAATGCTGGTAACCCGCAAGGTACCCCAGGACTTCCGTTTCCTGTTCACGGACTCGCTGGCCATTTCGTATTTGGGCTGCGCGAGGAAAACCGGTCCTTAACGTCCGGTTTCCTAAAAGCTAAGCCTCCACATCACATCGAAATCATGGGTCAGCTTGTCTTCGCCCACCGCCAGGGTGAAGGGTTGCAGGACGCCGTAATCGGCCAGGATGCTCGCGCGCGGGGTGAAGAAATAATTGCATCCCAGCGTGTAGCGCAATTTCCCGTCGTTGCTCGCGTCCTTCGCGTTCGAGACATCCGGGTCCAGTCCTTCCACCTTAAAAATCACCTCGCTGGCGCGGCCGTTCTTATAGTCCTCATGCCAGACGGCTGCGGCGTAAAAGGCGAAGAATTGCGTGCTGCCCTTGATGATTAACGAGTCCACGCCGTGCTGGTTGTCGCCCCAGGCGGCCTCGCCCAGGAGCCGGAGGTGTTTGCAGGTATAATCCAGACCCACTTCATAGGCCGTATTCACGTTGTAGCCATAGCTATTAGGATCCTTCATATCGTCCGCCGCTTTGGAAGAAACCGCCGCTTCCACGTTCAAGCCCTTCATCGGGACGGCATTCACGCGCAGCGCCACGTCCTTGGCCTTGAAGCCAAGGTCCGTGCCCTGGTACTGTTGTCCGGCATAGCCCTTGGTCCCGTCATTGCTTTGTTTACCGTTGAAAATACCCATCGAGTATCCGACCGATCGCCCGTCATCCACGAACCCGCCGTAGGCCATCAGGCCCAAGTCCTGCCCGGCGTGCCCGACGGTATTCACCAGGAAGGCGTTGTACAGGCTGCCGCGTTCTACCGTCAGGAGGGAGCCGGAAGAAGCCAGGGCTTCCTGTGAAAAGGGCCGTTTCATTTTTCCGCCCTTGATGCCGAACATATCGTTGTAGGCCCAATAAAGGAATCCCGCGTCGACTCCGAGGTCCTTGTTGTCTCCGTCCAATAGGAACTCGCCCCGGAATCCGAAATGCCCGTCCGTGGTGCCGTCCATGTCCAATTTCAGGCGGCGCAATTGCCAGCTGAGGCTCTTGTCCGCGTCGCGGCTCGCGCTGACATTGTGGTAGTAGCCTTTCAGTTGGACGGTTCCGCCCAACGTCAGTTTGGCCAGGAGCGGACTTTTCAATTCCACGCCCGGGGCAGCCTGATGCGCCGCCGTGGCCATGGAGTCGCGGCCATTGCCGGCTTGCGCGGAATCGGAAGCGGTAACCGGTGCGTTACCCTGGGCGGATTCCTGCCCGGCCGTGGCGGCCGCAGCGGCTGCGGTAGCTGCGGATGCGGGAGCTTCCGCGGACCAGATCGATGATGCGCCGAGCGCGGAACACAATAACAGGGCCTTGGAAAGCGATTGCCGCATGCAGAAACCTCCGGGGTTGGAATTAGGATCGAGGTGAAAAAGTAGACATTTTACGCTGGATTTCCCGCGCGGGGATTTCCCGCCAGGCACCGGGAGCCAGATCATCCAGGGTAAAGGGACCGATGGATCGGCGCATGAGCCGCAAGGTCGGGTGGCCCACCGCAGCGGTCATCTTCCGCACTTGGCGATTGCGTCCTTCGATCAAAGTGAGCGCTATCCACGCGGTGGGAATTTCCTTCCGGTAGCGGATGGGCGGATCTCGTGGCGGCAGGGAATCGCCTTCCGGGCAAAGCTCCGCGCCGGCGGGCAGGGTTTTGCGACCTTGAATCATCACGCCCTTACGGAGCATGGCCAGGGAGGATTCCTCGGGGCGGTCTTCCACTTGGGCCCAATAGGTTTTCGGCAGTTTGGAGACCGGTGCGGCGAGCGAGTGGATCAAGTCGCCGTCATCGGTCAGCAGCAAGAGCCCTTCGCTGTCCCAGTCCAGGCGGCCGGCGGCGTAAACGCCGGGGACGTCCACGAAATCCTTGAGGCAGGGCCGACCTTCCGGATCGGTGAACTGGCACAACACACCGTACGGCTTGTTAAATAGGAGATACCGGCGCGGGGTCGGGGAGGCGGCCATCACGGACTGGCCCGGCGCGGATCGACGCGGGCCCTGGAGTCGCTGTAGGCGCAGGCCCTGTGGGCGCAAGGGTTCCGACGCATGGAATCGCGGCGGTGGGAGGCCCTGGCGGCTATGTGTTGTGGCGCTTCGCGTCCCATCCCGTAACTTCCCAGTTTCGGTAACCGTAATGTTTTCGTCCCGACCTCCATCATTTTTGGCATTTCCTTCCGAATTTCGCGAAGCACCATGGTTCGTGGTGTTTACTCCACCTTCGCGGAGCACTACCTTGAAGGCATCGGAGAGGGAACGGCGCGATGCATCCCCTTCGGGTCCGACTCCAAGGACCCGGGGTCTACAGGACGGCCAAAGAAATCCTAAATAGACCCATTACCCGCGAAGGGGTCTTTTCGGCCCAGTACCTCTCCGAATTTATCCAGCACTAAACGGATCGAAGATAGGCCTGTCTTTTCCAGGATATTCTGGACATGGCGCCGCACGGTATAAAAAGAAATCCCGAGTTTTTCCCCGATCGCCTCGCGCGATAGCTCTTGGTGGAGGAACCGTAGGATTTCCAGCTCGCGTTCGGAAAATTGATCCAATTCCATGGACCGGGACATCAGCGCGGAGGACGCCTTCATCTGGTCCAGAAGCAATTCGCTCACTTCCGGTGGAATGATCAATTTCCCTTCCGCCACTTGCAATAAAACGGAGGCCAAGGACACGAGCCGGGTTTTGAGCACATAGCCGCGCGCCCCCGCTTGATAGGCTTCGAGCACGTCTCCCTGGTTGACGGTCATGATGATGGGCTTGACGGCCGGAAACTCCCGGGCCAGCCAGGACAATAAATCCAATCCCGATCGGGGCGTATCCAACCCGATGTCGATGAGCGCCAAATCCGGAACATTTTGCCGGATCAGATTCCGGAATTGTTCCACGCCCGCTGCCGATCCGAGCAAGGTTAACCGAGGCTCGCTGCGGAGGAATTCCTGGGCCGTCAACATCAGGTCCGGATTATCCTCCACCATGACGACGGTTACGGCAATTTGCGGATCCATCATGATAAAGTAAAAAATCAGTGAGTCCGGGCGCGCATATGTCCGCTGAGCCGCAGCGTAGCCAGCCATAGCCCATTCATCGCCAGGTGCAGAACGATCAAGGGTGTTAAACATCCCGTTTTCTCGAACAGCCACCCGTTGACGCATCCTGATCCGAACGCCGAGAGGGACAGCGCCAGCGCCGGTCGCCAGGGCAGGTTCCCGCGCAGGTAGAGGAAGTGAACGGCATGCCGGAACGCGAAGAAAACGGCTGCCAGCGAGGCCGCGAGGGCGAAACCGTAATGCGGCCGCAGGGTGTTTTGCAGATAACCCCAGTAGAAAACCTCCTCGCCCAGCGGGGCCCAAACCAAGGTATACGCCGCGAAAATCAAAGTCGAATATTTTTCAGGCACCCCGGTGAGTTTTTCCGCCCGTTGCAACAAATCGCCGATGGCCGCCGGCACCGAGAAGGACGGGTCCCGCCCGCGTCCGATGCGACGCAGAAAAACCATTTCATATATCCAATGGAAGAGGCCGATTTCCCACGCGACCATCAGTCCGCCCGCGATCAACATGTGCCGGGAGCAGCGGAAAACATCCTGGAAACTTCCGAAGGGCACATGCCCCAGCGCCACCGGAAGGGAAATGGCCAACAACGCGTAGATCCAAAAGAAAGGCGCCCAGGGCGCGAAGATGCTTTCCCACGCGACGAGCAGAGTCAGTCCCAGGGCCAAGGACAATGCGCCGGGAGCCGTCGTGAAAAATTCCATCATATCGTATTGCTAAATATATTCTAAGAAATTGGAGGGCGCCCTCGCATGATTCCCGCAACACTCGCCGCATCGCTTATCGCCGAAATGGTGTCCCATTTCGAATCTCACGAAACGTTCGGAGAGGTCGGCAACTTTCTGGCCGGAAAGGACCCGTACTTCACCTTCCGGGATTGGATGAGGGTATTCCGGACCGTCCCGTCGTTGCGCCGCTACCTGCTGCCGGCCTTGGTTTGGAATCTCATCTGTAAAAAAAGAGAAGTATCGGGTTATTCCGAAAGATTCCAACCCGGGCGCAAATACAATTTCTCTTACCGAAGTTTCTGCACCGATTTCCTGGTCTGGGAATCGATTGCGTCCGCCGCGTCCCATTTCAAAATCGCCTTGCCGGATTCCCTGCGCGGCCGCTTGGAGAATTATTTCTCCCTGGCATTTCAGAATTGTTACGCTGTGCCCGTCCAGGATCGGCTGCTTCCCATGTTCTCTTACTATCCCAGACACGACCATCTTGTACCTCACGACAACTCGGTTTATAAAATGTTTTTTTCCCGCGACGACAATGTTCCCGATATCGACACAACTAGCCTCATCCTCGGGTCCGCGATCCCCTTGATAGGCGCGTTGGGGCTTTCTCCAACGGTGTATCAACACGACGAACAATCCATGCTGGATTTTTTGGCCTTGATGCGCGACCACGTTTACGGGCTGGGGCGTTATGGACAAAAGTCCTTGTCGTACGAGAACGGGATCCTTCCCGGCGACCAAGGCGTTTTGACATGGGTTTTCGACGACCACAATGAATTGGATCCCACCAGCAACGTCAACGTCCTCAATTTCCTCTTTCGCATAAGGCGAATCCGCCCCGATGCTCCATTGGAAGAAATCGCCGCCTTGACGCGTCCCATCATTAATTTTCTCTCCAATCATGCGCGGAACGAAACGTATTTCGACCAACGATTCCAGTCCTATTATCCGTTAGGGCCTTCCCTGCTTTTTTGGAGGAGGATGTATCAAGGATATCTTGCCTTGGATGAAAAAGAGCGCGCGATTCTGGATGCCCAAGGTCGCCTGGAAGAAGTCAACGAAAGGCTGGCCAAAGCGGCGGGAAAAATTTACCGAGCCGAAGGCGGCCTTCGAAATCCCTACGATATCTTGACGGCTGCTCCATTTTTGTATGAGCGAAATGTGATGCGCGCCGAGCTGCGGGATTGGTTGGGATCGGGCGAACAATGGGTCAGCCATTTTCGCAAAAATCACTATGAAATTTTCCATCTTCGTTATCCATCGAAGATCATTTGTGCGCCTATCATGGTCCCGTATGCTTGCCTGCTGGATTTCTTAACACATGTTGATAAAGTTGAGCGGTCGCAGTTTCATCTGGTTGGAACGTCAAAATTAGAGTAAGAAGGGATAAAAAAATTTGGGGATGACATTTTTTGACATTACAGTATTGTTAATAGCCTGTGAGTTGGCGTGGAAAAAATGTTGACCGTTAGTGGATGGCCATGATACCTTTACGTTTCCAGGGCAATGGTGAACCCCGAAAGGTCTTCCATGGTTTTTTTCACCCTACAGGCAATCTGCGCTCTCCTCTTCGCCACCGGCATTCTCTTTACCCTCGTTGATCTTCGCACCCGGTACGATCGGGGGATTCGGTATTTCGGACTTTCCCTGATCTTCCTGTCCATGATCGCCGGTATCGATCTTTGGGTCATGCCCAGCGCCAAGAGTTTGGACGAGCGGCTGTATTGGCAGCGCATCTTGCATATTCTGGCCTGTGGTTTTATTCCGTTTTCCTACTCATACATCTGTACGATAACGAAAGCGAATCGCAGCCAGGTCGTGCGACTGCTGGTTTTTTCCTCCGTGGTTTTTTCCGGCTTGTTTTTCAACTCCGGAATGCTACGGGCCGTCGACGGAAAAATCGCGGGCGGCCTGCTGTATTATCTGTTGTTCTTCCCGTACGTCCTGGTTTATGTCGGCGCGGCTTCCTACCTCATCTTGTCGCGCTTTCGCAAATCCCAGTTCGAGGAGCGGAGGATCCTGGGGTTTCACATCATCGGATTTTCCATCCTTTGCCTAACCGGCATTATGGACATGGCGGGTGTAGCCAGCCCGGCCCTGCAGAACTTCCCGAGTTACAAGACCTTGGGCATCCTGGCCTTCGGCATCATGGCGACCATGATTTTCACCGAGCGCTTCCTGCAACTGCTCATGGACCGGGATGCGACGTTCTCCAAACTGGAAACGGCCTACCGCGACCTGGAGCAGGTGAACGTCCTCAAGCAATTAGGGGAATCGACGGCCATCATCAACCATGAAATCAAGAACTACATGTTCATGATTTCCGGTAACGCGCAACTGCTCGATCAAGTGGAACACCTTTCTTTAAAGGGCCAGGAAATCGTGCGTAACATCGTTTCCTCCGTGGAACGGCTTACGGAGTTCAGCGACGACATCCTCAAATTGTCGCGGACGCAACTCGTGAAAGAGCTGCACCCCATCAACCTTTCGGAACTCGTGAAAGGCCTGGTCGACAAGCATTATTTCGACCGCAAGGCGCGCTTCAACATGATCGGGGTGGAAAACGATCAATTCATCCACGGTGATTGGGGCAAGCTGGAACATGTTTTTCTGAACGCGTTCAACAACAGCTTCGAAGCCGGGGACGGCAAGCCCGTGGACATCCGCGTGAAATTCACCGCCGAGCGGGGCCTCTTGCTGGTCAGCATCGAGGACAACGGCGCGGGGTGCAATAAGGAGCAATTGGACGGCCTTTTCAAGGCCTTTTACACCACCAAAAAATCACAGGGCGGAACCGGTTTGGGCATGTCCATCGCGCGCACCATAGTGGAGTCCCACGGCGGAAAAATCAGCGCCTATTCCAAGAACCTGGCCAAGCAGGGCGAGCGGGGGTTGAAGCTGATCCTGACTTTCCCGGTATTCGCGCAAAACCTGGCGGAAGATTCGGAGTCCAAGGGCCCCATCGTGGTGGTCAAGGACGGGATGGAAAACCTGTCCGACATCATCCGCATCTTCCAGAACGTGAAAGTGGTGCCGCATCTCGTATCGGATGCCTCTGAATTGAACGAGGCGGATTTCCCGCCGGACTCGATAACCGTGCTGGTCAGCGCCAAGGCCATGGCCCAGAAGTTTCCCTCGCTCTCGAATTACCCCATGCTGTGCCTGGTTTCCCAACACGACCGCAACCTGTACATCCTTGATCACGGCCGCAGCAACCGCCTGGAAATCTTCTCCGAGGAATATGTGGTAACACGCCTGTTACGTCCGTACGCCCAACGCCAGCGCCTACGCGAACGCCAGTTCCACATGGCCTAGTTCCGCTAGGCCCGCCTAGCTTCGCTAGCCCGGCTAGGCCCCCTTGCCCTCAGCGCGTGCTGAGAACCATCAGTCCAATCGAAAACAGCAGTAAATCCGATTCCGTGAGCATGTCCATCACGCCTTTAGTCGGCTTGAATCGGGTGTAAATGCCGGTGTACAGGAACGGATAGGCGCCCAGGAAGGCGAGGAAAATGGAATGAGCCGTGTCCAGCCTTCGCGTCGCGAAGCAAAACGCGACCCAACCGATCCACATAGCGTCCAGCGTCCACAGCAACCACAAGGAATTCCGCGATCCCCATAGGGTCGGCAAGGTTTTGATGCGCGCGATCCGATCGCCCGCCTCGTCCAGGATATCGTCAAACAGGGTGTTGTTCAAAGTGGAGAGGAAAAGCCCCAAGCTTAATTGCAGGAGGACGAAGGTTTGGTCGACGCGCGTCGAGGAATAGAGGATGGGCACGGCGAACACCGCTCCGCCCCACAGGAACGCGACGCTCAGGTTTTTCAGGAACGTCATTTCCTTGATGCGGAGAAAGACGATGCCCTGACCCGGAGCGTACCAGGGGATGAGCCGGTAGGAATAGGCGATTCCCACTCCCACTAAAAGGAAATGCAGCCAATTCAATTTCTCCATCGCCAGGAGCACGGCGATGCTGCCGACCAGGGACCCGATGGCCAATGCGAAAAACAGGCTGCGCCGCTGGAAGAACAACGCCTTCTCGATGTCATTGGTCAAATCCTCCGCCGTATCCGTGAATCGGTTG
>JADGQO010000142.1 GCA_017881725.1 Fibrobacteria bacterium | reverse complement strand
CATCCTTGGTTAGGCGATGCTCCCCGCGGAAGCGCTCGCTCACGCGCGGCTTATGCTCAGGATAGTTGATGGTCACGGGCTTCTTGAAGAATTGCCGCATCGAAACGCCCATGCCCTGGAGAATGGCAGGGATGTACAAGCGCGTGTACCACGAGAGGCGATTGGTTTTTGCTTGACCGTAGGCGACGCCGCCTTTATCCGAGACGCTGATCGCGGGAGCGGACGCCGTGGCTTCAGAAGCCGTTGCTACGGCGGTCGATGCGTTGGGTTGTGCTTCGGTGGCCATTTATCCTCCGAATCCGAAATTGGACGCGACGTATTCCAGAAACAGGGCCGTGCCGACGATGTTCACCAGGCCCAGGGGGATGAGTGTGTTCCATCCCAACTTCATCAGCTGATCCCAGCGGAAGCGCGGCAAAGTCCAGCGTACCCACATGAACATGAAGACCAGAAAAGCAACCTTGGCGAAGAAAATGCCGAAGGTCAACAGGGCGGTCAAGTACCAGGGCAGATGCGGGATGAGGAATTCCAAACCCGGGAAGGTCCAGCCGCCCAGGAACAAAGTCGTGAGAATGGCGCTCATGGTGAACATGGCCGCGTATTCGCCGTTCATGAACCAGGCATAGCGCATGCCGGTATATTCCGTATGATAACCGCCCACCAATTCTTGCTCGGCTTCGGGTAAGTCAAAAGGCGCGCGATTGGTTTCCGCGAAGGCCGCGACCATAAAGAGAATGAAGGTCAGCGGTTGCCTGATGATATTCCAGGAGGGGATCAGCCAGATGCCGCCGAACAGCGGCTGGGCCTGCTGTTGCACGATTTCCGACATGTTCAAGGTGCCGGTCATCATGAGCAAGGCGATGATGGACATGCCCATCACGATTTCATAGCTGATTAGCTGCGCGGACGACCGGATGCCGCCGAGCAGGGAAAACTGGTTGTTCGATGCCCAGCCCGCGAAGGCGATGCCGTAAGCCGCCACCGAGGAGACGGCCATCATCACGAGCAAGCCCATGCTGATATAAGAGATCGCCATGACGCCGCCCGCGCCGACAATGTCGTTGCCGCCGGAAGAGCCGATGGGGATGAGCGCGAAGGACAATACGCCGGGCAGAAAGGCCATGATCGGCGCTGCCAGAAAAATGAGACGGTCCGTGTTGCGCGGCAGGAAATCTTCCTTCATAAGCAGCTTCACGGAGTCGGCGATGAGCTGGAACAGGCCGAAGGGTCCGACGCGATTGGGTCCGCGACGGAACTGGAAGCGCGCGCTGACCTTGCGCTCCATCCACACCATCACCGGAACCGTCCCCATGCTGAGGCCCAAACCCACGGCCATCTTGATGGCGATGATGACATAAAAGTTCTGCAGGATGACGAGAAGGAGATCCATTTCAGCCCGCCTTTCCGCTGCGGGCCGGTTTACCGGCCGTTGTTCCCGACGGAGTTCCCGCCGCGCCTCCGTGCGACACCGCACCGACTCCTTGTCCGGTGGTTGGGGCTTTCATCTCGCGGGCCAAGTCGCTCAGCATTTCCGCTTCGGTGCGGCCGAAATTCACCGGCTCCATCGTCGGCGCGAATTTCTGGTGGATGCCGTCTTTGTTGACGAAGGTGCCTGCCTTCTCAAAGGTAGTCAGGGTCGGTAAGGAAACGGCTACGTTACCGTAACGCAGAAGGGACGTATCCGCCAGGTCCATCAAGACCACGCTTTCGGTCCTGTCCAGCACGGCTTTCATTTCCGCCGTCGGGGTGTAACCGGGGATATTGTGGATGAGAAGCAAGGTTCCGATGCGATCCTTGCCGGCGGCCAAGTCCTTCAGGGACTGGTCGGCGTCGAGACCCAGGATTTCCTTCAGTCCGGCACGGTTGGGATTCTTGTCACCACTGATGGTGAAGCCGGGGAACTTTTCGTCAGCGCGTCCGGGATTGGCATAACCGAACACCGTCGTGCCCGGATGGTTGGCCGCGAAATCCTTTACGGCCTGCAAAGCCTCGTTGGTATTCCAGGCGCTGACCAGGAGAGTCACCTTGGATTTGCGCAGCAGCGCAGCCGCAGCGGCGCGCGCTTCCTTATACGACGCGTCCTTGCCGTCCACCATCGGTTTCATGAGGCGGTTTTCCTGCGTATACGGGAAGCTCAGGCGTCCGTAATCGCACATCCATTCCTTGTTCACCTGGTCGTTGCGGCGCGGGACGATGCGTTTGATATTCCCCTTAGCATCCATGTCCACGCGGGTATTGCAGCCCACGGAACAGTCGGCGCACAGCGAATCCTTGGAATGCAGGTTCCACACGCGGCTTTGGAACAAAAAGTCCGACGATACCAGCGCGCCCACGGGGCAAATGTCCACGGTGTTCATGGACAGGGGATTGTCGAGCGTCTGGCCCGGGAACAGTGCGATTTCGCTGCGGTCGCCGCGATAGATGACGCCCAGTTCCTTGGTGCCGGAAATCTCTTCGGTAAAACGCACGCAACGCGTGCAGACGATGCAGCGCGAGCCCCAGTATTTCACATGCGGGCCCATGGTGGCTTTGGATTTCACGACCTTTTCTTCGTGGAAGCGGCCGTGGTCGCGGCCATATTCATAGCTGTAATTCTGCAGCTTGCACTCGCCGGCCTGATCGCATTCGGGACAATCAAGCGGATGGTTGATGAGCAGGAATTCCATCACACTCTTGCGGGCCTCTTCCACGTCCTTGCCCTTGGTGGTGACTTCCATGCCTTCCGTCACCGGCTGGGCGCAGGCCACCACGGGACGCGGCGCGCCCTTCAGGCCCACCATGCAAATGCGGCAATTGCCTGCGATGGACAGGTCCTTATGGTAACAGTAATGCGGCACGTCGATGTCGTTCTCGTGGCAGGCGCGGATGACGGTGTAATTGGACGGAACGGTGAGTTCCCGATCATCCACCTTGATTTTCACTTCCTTGATGCTCATCTCATCCCCGATCCGAATTTAATCGCAGCCGAGTTTACTCGGCCATCTCCGAGCCCACGTCCAGGGCGCTGGGGCCCGCGCCTGTGGCGGACAGCGTTTTGGCTTTGGGCGAAATCTCGTCGCGATAGGTGCGTTGCTTTTCCACGAAGGCCGGGTCCTTGATCTTGGCCTCGAAGTCCTTCTTGAAGTACTGCAAAAACCCCTGCATGGGCATGGCCGCGGCATCCGCCAGCACGCATATGGTGCGGCCGCGCATGTTCTTGCAAATGTCCGCGAGCAATTCCACGTCGCCCTGATGGCCTTCATCATGATGGAAGCGATGCGCCACTTTTTCGAGCCAGCCCGTGCCTTCGCGGCAAGGCGTACATTGTCCACAGCTTTCATGGTGATAAAAACGCATGGTATTGTAGATGGCCGAAACCATGTCGACCTGTTCGTCCAACACCGTGATGCCGCCCGATCCCAACATGGATCCCAGCGAGGCCAGGCTTTCATAGTCGAGCGTGCATTTGTCGACCATCTCCGGGGTCAACACCGGGGCGCTGAGTCCACCGGGAATGACCGCCTTCATCTTGCGTCCGTCCTTGAGGCCGCCGCCGTACACGTCGATCATCTCGCGCATGGGAATGCCGAGCGGCACTTCGTACACGCCGGGTTTTTTCACCGCGCCGGACAGGCAGAAAATCTTGAAGCCCGGGCTTTTCTCCGTGCCCCATTGCTTGTGCCAGGCCACGCCATGCTTGATGATATGCGTCACGGCGCTGATGGTCTCGACATTGTTCACGATGGTCGGGCAGCCGAACAGGCCGGACACGGCCGGGAAGGGCGGCTTGATTTTCGGATAGCCGCGCCCGCCTTCGATGGAGGACAACATCCCGGTCTCTTCGCCGCAAATGTACGCGCCTGCGCCGCGCACGACCGTGATAGTCAAATCCACACCGGGCTTACCGTCATGGCCGGTGCCAAAAATGTTTTTCCCGACCAGGCCCTTGGCCTTGGCCGCTTCCACGGCGGCGTGCAAGCGCTCGAAGCCGAGGATGAATTCGCCGCGCAGGTAGATGAACGCATGCTTGGAACCGATGGCGTAGCAGGTGAGGATGACGCCTTCCACCAATTCGTGCGGGTCGCGCTCCAGGATATAACGATCCTTGAAGGTGCCCGGCTCGCTTTCGTCGCCGTTCACGGCCAGGTAGGCCGGCTTGCCCGTGCCCTTGGCCAGGAAGCTCCACTTTTTGCCGGTCGGAAAGCCCGCGCCGCCGCGACCGCGCAGGCCGCTGTCGTCCACGAGCTTAATCAGGGTGGCCGGTTCCGTAACACCCACGTGACTGCGGGCGGTTTCGTATCCGCCGCGCGCGAGGTAATGCTCGATGGTGTGAGAGTTGGGCTCGTTGATGTACTTGAGCAGCACGGGCGAGAACGGCACGCGCGGTTTGGGTTCGGCCGGGGCGGCTGCTGCGGGAGCAGGACTCGCTGGGGCTGCGGCTGACGATACGGCGCCGGTAGTGGCGGCGCCAGGAATGGCGGCGCCAGGATTGCCCGGTTTTTGTTCCTCAGCCATGTCCGGCTCCATTCTGATTCGATCCGTGGGACTTGCCCGCGTTATGCTTGGAGCCCAGCGCTCCGTTGGCCCCGTTTACGCCGTCGGCGACGGGCACGGTCAGCGGAGTCGCCAATGCTCCAGGAATTTTGGTGGTCAATTCGCCCTGGCCTTCTGGAGAGTAAGCGTCTTTGTTTTCGAAATGGCGCGCGCCGACTTGCGACTCGCCGGGGAAATTGAAATGCGACGGCAAAGTGGGCACGCGTTGGTCCATCTTGATGCCGGGCTTGCCTTGATAGTCCGCCGCGGTCTTGCCTTCGGACTTGAGCAATTGATCCAAGTAGGCGTCCAGTTGCGGGCCTTTCATGGACGTGAAATGCTCCTTGTCGCATTGCACCACCGGGGGTTTGTCGCAATCGGCCAGGCATTCCACCTTCTCGCAGGAAAACAATCCGTCAGCCGTGATTTCACCGGTCTTGATGCCGAGTTTGGCTTCGACTTGCTTCAGCGCCGCGTCAGTGTTGTTTTCCAGCGCGCACATCAAGGTAGCGCATACCATGAAGCGATGCTTGCCGTGGAACGGCCGCTTGAAATGCGTATAGAAGGTCACCATGCCCTGCACGTGCGAGACGCCCACGTTGCACAGGTCGGCCACGATTTGCATGGCCTCGTCCGTGATCGATCCGAATTCCTCTTCGGCCAGGCGCAAGACCATCATCAAGGCGGAACGTTTGTTGGGGTATTCGTCCGCGTACTCATGAAATTTCTTCATGCCTTCGGGCGAAAATTCCTTGCGCCAGTTGGCGCGCACGGCGTTATTGGTCGATTGCATATTCGAGGGGCTCATCGGTCCAATTCTCCGGCGATGATGTTGAACGAACCGAGAATGGCCACCAAATCCGCGATCATGCAACCGGGCAAAAGCGTGCTGAGAATCGGATAGTTGATGAAGGACGGTGGGCGGATGCGCACGCGATAGGGCGTGGAAGATCCATCGGAGACCAGGTGAAAGCCCAGCTCGCCGTTGGGCGCCTCGGTGGAGGAATACAGGTCGGTCAAGGGAGGATGGATGCCGTGATCGTCCCCGGGCATGACCAGCTTGAAATGATGGATCAGCGATTCCATGTCGCGATAGGTGGAAGTCTTGTCCGGCAAAGTGCGTTTCTGATCCTGATAATTGATCGGGCCCGGCTCCAATAGTTTCAGGGCCTGGCGGACGATGAGGATGGACTCGGCCATCTCGTCGATGCGCATTTTGTAGCGCGACAACGTGTCGCCTTGCGAATACACCGGCACGTTGAATTTGATTTCGTTGTACACCATGTAGGGACGGAACTTGCGCAAATCGTATTCGATGCCGCTGGCCCGCGCCATCGGTCCCGTGAGGCCGAAAGACAGGACCTGCTCCTTGCTGATCACGCCGATGCCTTCCACGCGGTCGAGGAAAATGCGGTTCTTGTAGAAGCTGTCGCGTAGCTTGTCCAAGGTCTCTTCCATGCTGTCCATGATGCCGAGCACGCGTTTCTCGAAATCGGCCGGGAGGTCGAAAGCCAGGCCGCCCACGCGCGTATAGCTCGTGGTCAAGCGTGTGCCCGTGACGGCCTCGAACACGTCGTACAACTTTTCCCGTTCCACAAAGGTCCACAGGATGGAGGAAAAAGCACCAAGATCCATGGTCATGGCGCCGACGCACAGGCTATGGTCCGCGATGCGCGAGAGCTCGGCCAGGATGGTGCGGATCACCTGGCAGCGGCGCGGGACCGTGATGCCGAGCAATTCTTCGCAGGCCAGGGCGAAACCGATATTGTTGGACAGCGGGGAGAAATAATTCAGGCGATCGGTTAAGGTGATGAATTGGTTGTAGGAGCGATACTCGCCCAACTTTTCAAACCCGGTATGCAGGTAACCGATTTCCTGCTCCGTCTTAACGATGCGTTCGCCCTTCACTTCCATCTTCACGCGCAAGGTGCCGTGCATGGAGGGATGGGACGGGCCCACGTTCATGTGGACGGTGTTTTCGTCGCGTTGGACAACTTCCTGTTCGTACGAATACATGCTAGGCTTCCTCCGCCGGTTTGCGCGTGGTCGCATGGAAAACCGGGAAGTTACCCCGTTCCCCGCGGCCCTTGAGCGGATAATCCTTGCGCAGCGGGTGGCCGTCGAAATCGTCCGGCATGAGGATGCGCGTCAAATCCGGATGACCCAGGAATTCGATCCCATATAAGTCCCACACTTCGCGTTCGGTCCAATTCGCGCCGGCGAAGATGTCGGTCAGAGAAGGGATGCGTGGATCGCCTTCGGCGACGAAAGCTTTCACTTGCGCGCGGATGCCGAGCTTGGGCGATAACAGGGTGGTCACCACCGCGAAGCGCTCGGGCTGCGGCTGCGGATAGGTTTGGTAATCCACCGCCGTGAGGTCGATGAAATAAGTGAAACCCAGGGACGGTTCGTCGCGCAGGAAGCGCACCAGATCCTTGGCATCGGCGCCGCGCACGCGGAATTGATGGTAGTGGGATTTCTCTTCGCGGCCCAGCAGTTTATCGCCCGCAAAGGCTTCGACTTTCGCGATTAGAGCAAGATGGTTTTCCGGCTGATAGAGAATCATTTGGATGTCCCGGGCGCGACTCCGTCGCGCGTGATTTTATCGTCCGCGATTTTATCGTGCGAGGCTTTTTCGGCGGATGGAGTGCTGCGGTCCACGTTGTGGACGTAATTATTGTCCGGCGTGCGGCAGGCCACGGACTGCGCCGGATCGGATACGGCATCGTCGGTGATGTATTCCAACGCCTTGGACTGGCCCTTCTTCGCTTTTTCCTGGACCATCATCAGGGCGTCGAAAAAGGCTTCCGGACGCGGCGGGCAGCCCGGCATATAGGCGTCCACGGGAAGAAATTGGTCTATGCCCTGGATCAAGGTATAGGTGTCGAACACGCCGCCGGAACTGGCGCAGGCACCCATGGAAATGCACCACTTGGGCGCGGGCATTTGCTCCCAGATGCGTTGCAGCACGGGCATCATCTTCAGCGAGATGCGGCCGGAGACGATCAGCAAATCGGCCTGGCGGGGGCTGAATTTCATCACTTCCGATCCGAAACGCGAGGCGTCGTATTTCGCCATGAACGCCGCCATCATTTCGATGCCGCAGCAAGCGGTTCCGAAGGGCATGGGCCACATGCTGTTGGCGCGCGCCCAACCGATGGCCGTGGCCAAGGTGGTCGTCACGAAATCGTTGGTCGAGCCGCTCATTCCCATTCCAGCGCCTTGGTTTTGATGATGTACAAAAGGCCTAATCCGAGGATGGCCAAAAAGAACAACACGGCGGGCAAAGTGCCCGTGTGCAAAAGATGTTTGAATCCGAAGGCCCAGGGCAAGAGGAAAATGGTTTCGATATCGAACAAAATGAAAAGCAGGGCGAAGGTATAGAATTTGAGTGCGAAGGGCTTATGGGGATTATCGATTTGATCGACGCCGCATTCGTAAGGAACGAACTTCGACTTGGTGTAGGTTTTCTTCGGGCCGAAGAAGGAGGAGCCCACGATGGCCGCCACCCCGACGAACACGACCAGGAATCCATAAATGATGAAGGGCAAGTATTCGCTTAACATGGCTGTCTCGCAGCTCCCGTCCGGATCGATCCGACCTTTTTCGGCGGTTCCGCAAACCGCCGCGGCAACGGACTTCGGCGATTGGCCGAAGGCGGCATTCGGTAAAGACCCGAATACTGAGCCGTCAAAGGCCGTTAAATAAGGCCATAAAAGGGAGTTTTTTCAGTCCGCTTTCCTTGGCAAAGCTAGGAAAACGGCATATGCCCGGCAAGGAATCCCGGTTGTCGTCATGTGTCGGAATGTCTCGGAAACCTGTGCCGGGAGCCATTGTAGGAATGCCTACTCTGGAGTCTGGGAATCCTGCCTCGCATAATCCGCCGGTTCACCGAAAGCGGAGGCCAAAAAATCGTCAAATTGACAGTGCCCCAAATCGCTGCCCTGGAAAGGCCCACCCCGGGTTGTAAAAAATTTTAAAACGGCTACCGGTTGCAGTGCGCGGCCACAGCGGCCAGCAGTTCGTTGCGCGTGAAGGGCTTTTGCAGAAAACCCGAATCGCCGACGGCGGCTCGATTAGGCGCATAACCGGAAATGAACAAAACCTTCAACTCCGGTTTCAGCTCCAGCAGGGCTTGGGCCAAATCCCGACCGCTTTTTTCCGGCATCACCATGTCCGCGACGAGCAAATCGAATGCGCCCGGATCGGATTTGAAAATCGTTTCCGCTTCGCCTGGCCGCCCCACCGATTGCACGCGGTAGCCGCCGGTAACCAGAAAAGCCGCCACCAGTTCGCGGAGATCGGAATTATCCTCCACCAGCAGGATGGATCGGCAGGAACCCGCGACCGTAACGCCCGGGGCTTCCGCCGGGGAGGCGGAGACCAGGTGGGGAGGAAACCGCAAGGTTACGGTGGTCCCTTTCCCGGGCTTGGATTTCAGCGCGATGTTGCCGCCCGCCTGCAAGACGATGTCCTTGACGGTCGACAGCCCGAGACCCGTGCCCTTGCCCGGTTCCTTGGTGGTGAAGAAGGGTTCGAACGCGCGTTCCCGGGTCGCATCGTCCATGCCCGAGCCCTGATCCTGCACTTGCAATTCCACCCAATGCAAGGGAGGTCCGCCCAGCAAACCCGGATCTTCCTCCATCAAGCGCGTGGTAAACGCCAGCCTTCCGCCGTTGGGCATGGCGTCGCGCGAGTTGACGGCCAGGTTGAGCAGCACTTGTTGCACTTGCCCGCGATCCGCCAGGATAAAAGCCGCTCCGCGCAACAGCTCCATGCGGATTTGGATATCCTCTCCCAGGAGCCTACCCATGATGCGCACGATGTCGCGCACGGCGGCGTTGAGGTCCACCGCCTCCGGCCGAATCACGGCCTGGCGGCTGAAAGCCAGGAGCTGCCGGGTCAGGGCCGCGCCCACTTCGGCCGCGTCGCGGATGCGCTGGACCTTATCGTCCTTGCCCGATTCGAGCAAGAGATCCGCGTTTCCGGAAATGATGGTCAGCAAGTTGTTGAAGTCATGGGCCACGCCACCGGCCACGCGGCCCACCACTTCCATCTTCTGCGCCTGCCGCAATTGGTTTTCCAGCATCTTGCGCTGCCGCTCGACCTTGCGCGCGTCCGTCACGTCCAGCACCGTGCCCACGGCCATGTCCACCGTTCCGTCCGGGCCGCGCAGGGTCACGCCGCCGGTCCGAATCTCACGGACCGTGCCGTCTTTCCAAACCACGCGCAAATCCACCGGCGTGAGCGCGCCGTAATCCGCTAAAGCGGACATTTTCGCCCGGATCATGGGAAGATCCGCAGGATGCAGCGCCTGGAAAAATCTCTCGGTGGAAGCCGCGTCCTTATCCGGATCGTATCCCAGGATATGAAACAATTCGCGCGACCATTTCACCTCTTCGGTGCGCAAGTTGAGAATCCAGGTACCGAGATGAGCGACCCGCTCGGCTTCGTCCAACAAGGCTTCGCGCGCGGGCAAAGGCAGCCTGCCCTCGGAACCGCGCCGAAATGATTCCAGTTCGGATTCCAGCGCCGCGATGCGTTTCAACAGAGCCGCGTTCTCGGCTTCACCCTGGCTTTGCTCTTCCATCGACATGCCGCGGACGTCCTTCACCTTGCCGAACCGCGCGCTTCGATTACGGCCTGCTCTTGCGCACAGCTTCGGAGAATGCGATTTTTCGCATCCGGGGGAGTCCCAGGCGCGCAACTTCCGAATTGTACCACCAGGCGCGGGAAAAAGAAGGGATTGATGCCGAAGGGAATCGAGTTGCATATCGCAGAAAAATATAAGCATGAGTCGCCGCCGGACCCGCGCAGGTAGCATCCTGAGAGACGGGATCCGTGCCCATCTTTTGGCCCATCTTCAGTTCAAACATCACGATGGTCCGTGGCCCCCTTTTTGCTAATTCTATCGACTACGCAAATATTGCCTTTGATTTTCCGCTATTTCCCAGAGTGCCCGCATGTCATGCCATTTTCTTGCCCCTCAAAAACTGATCGCCCGCGTCCCTGCGCCAACCCTGTCTTTGATCTGCGCGCTCCTGTTCACCTGGGCCGGGACCGGATGCCTTTTCAATTCCACCCCCACTCCAACCGCGCCGCACAGCGAATATCCCGGCACCCATTTCATCGCTTCCCAAGGAAGCTCCGTCCAACTAGGGGATACGGGGCCGCTCGCCGGAGGGTGGGAATCCCCCGCGCTCACCGACGGTTTTTCCTACTCCTTCTGGATGGACTCCACCGAGGTCACGCAGGGAAGGTACGATTCCCTCATGGGACGTAACCCCGTGGTTACTGGGTCGTCTTTCGGATCCGGATCCGATTTCCCCGTCTACTCCGTCAGTTGGTACGACGCCGCACTCTTCTGCAACGCCCGCAGCAAGGCCGCCGGACTCGATACCGTCTATGCCTATGCCACCCTCCAGATCTCGGACGCAGGCAGCGCCTACGGTCTTCCCGGTCTTCCCGGTCTTCCCGGTCTCACCGTCCACTTGGAACGACTCGGCTACCGGCTTCCCACCGAGGCCGAATGGGAATTCGCCGCCCAAGCCGGTTCCCGCTCCGATTTTCCTTGGGGCGAGCTCAAGGACTCGACGACGGCAGCGGCGTTCGCCTGGTTCACGTCCAACGCGCAAGGAAAAACCCATCCCGTCGCCCGCCTGAAACCCAATGCCTTCGGGCTCTACGACATGGCCGGCAACGTCATGGAATGGGTCAACGACTGGAAGGGAGTCTACCCCGCGCAACCCGCCACCGACTTCGCCGGCGCGCGCGACCCCGGACCCGAGTACGACATCCCCGTCAAAGGCGGCGCGTTCAAATACGGCTTGCGCGAATTGCGCCCGGCCAACCGCACCGCCACCTACGCCACCATCCCTTCCTCGCAGACGGAATACGTCGGTTTCCGCTGCGCCATCGGCATCATCCCCAAACCGGCCTTCTCCACGCCCGACGGCCGAACCCTCGCCACGGACAAGGTGATCCTGGACGCGCAATCGCCCCAAAACCAGGCGGGAGGACGGGCCATGAAACTCATCTTCATCAACGCATCGGGGACGCTGCGGCACTTGGTGTACGTCGATTATTCCAAGTCCCCGGCGCAACTCCGGGAGTTCACCGATCGCGGCGACGTGTTCCATCCCACCATTTCCCCCGACGGCAAATGGGTCGCCTTCGGGACGCGCCTGGAAGGCGTGGATTCGGGATCGGACCTGTATGTGCGGGCATTGGACGATAGCGCCTCCCCCTGCCGGAAAATCGGGCCGGGCTTCATTCCCCGCTGGTGGGTGGATCCAGCGGCGCACGACACCTTCCTTGTCTATACCAATTCGGCCGCCGACGACGCCGGGACGCGCTGGGCCGACACACGCACCTTCCTGCAAAAGCTGGCGGGCGGGATGCCGCAGGGAGCGCCACGCGCCGTCACCGCCGACGGGGGGTATCATGACGGTTACTCCGCCGACGGCCGCTATCTGGCCACGGGCTTCCGCCACCTCCGCGTGTACGACGCCGCCACCGCTACGTCCCGCGTGCTATTCACCGCCCCGCAAAACGGGAAAACCGCGGGCGACACGTCACAGGTGTGCAACGTCTCCATCGCGCCGGATACCACCGGACGCACGTTGTTTTTGGATTTCGGCTACGCGGACTCCAGCATGCTGACGCATGGACCCTACGGCATCCACCAATACGCCTTCATGGCCACGCCCCGGGGCGACGTGCTGCGCTGGTACAAAGCGCCGCCCACCGAGTCGGGGTTCGAGGATTTGGAATGGAGCAACAATCCGGGCTACGCCGTCACGGGAGCCGCCGACGCCAACCAAAACCGCAAGCGCATTTTCCTGCTCAACCTCAAAGACTCCCAAACCGTGCAACTCGCCTCGGGAACCGAATTGCTCCAGCCCGCAATTTGGCTTGAAACCCTGGCTGACATTCCCGATGGAAGCGATTTATCCGTGGACAGTGCCGGCGCATACAATGATCCCGCTACCGACGCAACAAGGCAGGAGTTCGCAAACAAAATGCACCTCCTTTGGGCCGGATATAAAAATTTTGAAGCAGCCTTCGTAGGTGGATCACAAATGACCGACGGATTAGACCCGGCGCAAGTCACTTGCATCAAGGGGTTCAACTTGGCCTATGGCACGGGCGATTTGAAAGGCATGGATTTCCAGGTCCGGAATTACGTGATCCCCAACTGTTCCAAGCTGCGTATGGTAGCCCTGAGTTTCCCCATCGGATGGATAAATACCCCCGATGGTGACGTTTCTTGGAGCAAATCCATCGAGGGAAGTAAGGGACTCCGCTACGATGAAAACCATGACTTCTGGCAAAATGGGTTGCCGTCAGGATTTGTGCAATTGGCCAAAAATGCCCCCTACCCCAACTTGCCCGTCGATTCCTTAGGCCTGTACGTACTTCCCGGAAACGGCTGGGGCGGAAGTCCGCTCGCGGAATGGACCGGACCTGAATGGGCCACGTCCGACACCACGTATCAAAAAAACTTTGCCTTCCTGGAAAAACTCGTGGCGGATTTATCGGAAAGAAAAGTCCAAGTCGTATTCGTGGTTTTCCCCCAAAGTCCAGAATACGCGAACATGCACAGCTTCAGCGCATTCGGTCCCAGCTGGACGACTGCTGGTCAGATTTTGGATCAACTATCCGGCTTGCAATCGAAATACCCGTATTTCCATCTGATCGACTTGAATCTGAATGGCAAGCACAACTTCGTCGACGCCGAGGCATTCGATAGAATGCATTTGAGCAGAGCGGGCGCGATGAAAGCCGGGGCGATCCTCAACGTCGAATTCCAAAAAATCCTCGCACAATAACGCCGGCTGTTTTCCGGAGGCGAACGGTTTTTTCACCCCCGGCGGCGTAACGGCGATTCCTTTTCCGGAATTGGATTTATCCTAAACGACACAGAATTCCGATCTGGACCATACGAATCAATCGCTGGAGTCACCAAGCCAATGACTAGATATCCCCAAAAGTGGTTGTTGCTCCCCATCCTGGCCACCCTTCCCGCACATGCGCAATGGACCTCGACATTATGTCCGGGAACCACGCTTTCCGCCTCCGATTTTCAAGCCAAGGAACTTTTCAACCGGCATGGCACGGACGGCATACCCGGCGATGAGACGATGTCAGAGCCCGTCCAAATGGATGTGCGGGCGATTTACAAAAGCGGAGTTTACGATCACACCGACATCATCTTCGTCGAGCGCCTGGGCAATTTGAAATGGTACGACGGCACGGCCAAAACCGTGAGCCTGATGGGCCATATCGACGTGCATGCCAGCCCCAGCAAAATGGAGGACGATAACGGCCTGATGGGCGTGGCCTTCGATCCGAAATTCGAGACCAACCGCTGGATTTACCTGTGGTACAGCCCCAGCCAAACCTACAACCAGCCCATGACCGGCACCGGCAAGAACCGCCAATTGCGCCTGTCCCGCTTCACGATTCCGGCGGCAGCGTCCTGTCGCAAACCGACAGCGCCTTGAGCGCGGAATGGGGTTCGTCGAACACCCACAGTTTGCGCGGCGGCTTCTTCCGCATCCATCCCGACGACTCGCCCAAGGGTTATACGATCCCGGCCGGGAACTTCGGCCCCTACTGGGCGGATCAATTCGAGAAGCAGGGGAACGCCACCTTGGCGGCGCAATACCGCGACACCTCCAAGGTTTTACCAGAAGTGTACGTGAAGGGCGAACGCAGCAATTATTCCTGCGCCGTGCATCCCACCAAGCGCTGGCTGGCTTGGGGCACGGTGAATTACAACAGCTCCCAGGACGAATTCAATATCACCAACCACCCCATCTTCAGCGGCTTCCCGTATTTCATGGCCAACAACGACGCGACCTGCAATCACAACAAGAGCGCGGCCAAGCCGACGAATAACTCCGTCATGAACAGCGGCGTGACCGAACTTCCCCCGGCCATTCCCGGCACGCTCAATAACCTGGTGAACGTCGCCATCGGCGGGCCGATTTACAGCTTCGATTTATCCTTGAACGACCCCAATAAATTCCCCCCGCATTTCGACAACAAGTGGCTGGTGCACGGGTTCTACGGCAACGTATGGGGCGTTACCGTGGACACGACCACCAGCACTTTAAAATCTTCCGGCACACCCGTGAAAATGGACGCCTCGGGCGGTTTGTTCACCGGTTTCGGATCGACAATGATTCGCACTCCCGCGCATATGAAATACGGCAAGGACGGGGCGCTATACATTTTGAATTATGACGGGCAACGGTACGGCGCGGCCATCAATCCCGGTGTCGTCCGCGTCATCTATAAAGGCACCTGCCATCCTTATGATCCTTCCGTTAAAATCGCGACGCAACCTTATCAATCCATCTGGATCGATCCGCACGGCATCATGGTCAAGGAAATCGGACCGCACGTGGTTTCCCTGTACGACCTGGGCGGCCACCGCCTGTGGGTCGCGGAAGGCATGGGCGCGCACGATTACAAACTCGCGGATATCCGCCGGGAAGCGAGTCTCAAACCCGGCCTTTACCTGGCGCGCGTAAATACCCCCAACGGGGAAACGTCGCGCCGTCTGTCCGTGTTCTGACAGGGTGCTGAAACAGCCCGCGCGGACTTTCGTTGGCGCGGGTCGAAGCGGCCCCTCAGGGCTTCAAAAGGCCCTCGGGCACCAGGTTTTTGATTTTCCTCCCCATCAGATCCAGGGCCGGGCGGCCTTCCGACAGGATGGTCAGGGTCGAGCCGTTGAAGCCGAGGCTATACCGTTCGGGGGCCTTCCTCTCCGGGCGTGGGGCGGACAGGGTCGTGGGGGGATACAGGTCCTTATAGAGCGGGTCTTCCGGCAGCAGCTTGATGCGCCACCCCCGGTACCATACTTCGCCGCCTTCGGATTGCACCGTGACCATGCCTTCGGTCAAGGATTTAACCAGGGCATTCGCATCGGTGCTCTTGGCGATGCGGGGGTTCCAATACTCCATCACCTTCTGCCCATCGACGAAATGGCGCGTCGTGTCCTTCCCGTGGACTTCCGTACGCATGGTGACCCATTCATGCCCGCTTACGGTCGCCGGAAAGGGTTTCTGCCACCCCGGAAAGCCGACGATGCAATTCTGGTTTCCCGATCCCCCGAAGTCCATCGCCTTCTGGGTGCTGTCGTTAATGGCGCCATGCGAATCCGATTTGCCTTTGAACGTGATCCAGGGCCGGGCGCTCCCAGGTCCCAGGCACCAAACCTGGCCGATGCCCTGGTTGGGATCGCCTTGGCATTCGATGCAGGTAGGGAGACCGTTGCTCTGGCCGACGTCGTTCCACTGGAGCTTTTCCATCGACCCCGTATTATAGACGTTACCCGGCCAGCGGAGCTGCACCTCCATGATGTAATTGGAGAAGTTCTGTTTGAAAATGAGCTGTCCGTTGGGATTTCCCGAAGTGCGGATGGTGTCGCCGCCTTGCATGAAAAAGACTTTTCCGAAGGGTGCCGTGCCAGCCTCCGAGGCCGGCGTGCCGCTGCCCGTATACACCGAGAAATCGGACTGGTTGTCGCCGCGGAAAATCTTGATCCATCCGGCTGAATCCGGCTTGGGCAATTTCACGGTGGGAACGGATTGGGCCAAAATAGGTCCGACCGCCAGTCCGAGCAGAACGGCCGCGACGACAACCGGATTTAACCACGAACGAATTCCCATGGTATCCCCTCCCCAAACCGTGTCCAGGGAAGATAAGCCATATGGACGCGGGCTACCTGATGGTTCTCGGAATAATTATTTCCAAATGAAAACGCCGGCACACTTCCGGGTCCCAGGGACGCAGCCTGTGAACCAGCGGCGGTTTTAGCGCAGGATTTTTTCCGTATACACGCCCTGCTCCGTGCGCACAGCCAGGATGGCGAGGCCGCCGGGGGCGCGCAAGCGGGAGCGCAAATCATCCAACGAGTACGCGGCGGGTCCGTTGCCGTGGATTTGGAGCAGAGCGCGGCCTTGCAGGTCATGCAAACTCAAATCATGCGGCCCATCCACCGAAATCGCTCGCGACAAGCGACGGACTCCCGGATTAGCGGACTGGGTATTTTGGATGGAAAGGGGAATCAGCGGAAGGAAGCAGGATCCCTTATATCCGACGCGTTCCACTGCGGGATTGCTCGTCGTGTAATACCCATCGTAATTGAGAATGTACAACGCGCCGTCAGGACCGATGCGCGAGGCCAACGGGGAACGCAGGGCCACCGTCATGAGGCCCGTGTCCAGCTCATCGGTGCGGGTGACTTTGACTGCCACGGTATCCAGCGTGTTCACCCACAGTTTATTGGCCTGGAAACTGAGATGGAAAAAATGATTGTCCAGATGAGGCGGCAGCTTGTCCCGGTTTTTCAAGGAATGATCGTACACATAAAAAGGCCCCGTCATGGCGACGTTACCCACCGTTTTGCAGCACACCATGGTTCCGGGTTCGGCGGGCGGCAGCTCGGTGACGCCGGAATTAAAGGACGAGGTGTTGGTCGGCGCATCGGCGGACTTGGCGGTTCCGGGATAGCTGACGACAACGTTGTTGCCGTAGAAGTAAGGCATGCCGCCGTAAACGGGATGGGAAAAAAAATTGATCTCATCGGCGTCGCTGGGAGGATTCACTTCGCCCCAGGTGAGCCATTGCTTGGTGGGATGCACCGAAATGGAGAACGGGCTGCGATTGCCTTTGACGTACACCTCGGGCAAAACCTTGGTCGGATCTTTATACTGCGCGGCCAGATCCGTTTTTCCTTTGGCTAGGAATTGCGCCGACCAGTATTCGCCGAAATTCCCGGCGGGCACGGTGTAGCCGGGTCCGTAATTCCCCGTGCGGTCCTTGCGTTGCGTGGTGGAGGCGTCGTCCGGATGGATACGGAAAATCCCGCCGCGCAAGCTGGCCGTATTCGAGGGGCCCCACTCCTGGTTCAAGCCGCTGTCGGTCGCGCTCCATTGGCTGCCCGTGGAGGGATAATTGATGTCGTTGCCGCTTTGCCCCAAGGTCACCCACAGATCGCCGTGCGCGTCAAACGTCATCGGGCCGCCCGCATGGCGGTGTTCGCCCTTGCTGGTGAGAAGGTCGATGAGGATTTTCTCCGAAGCCATGTCCAGAGTGTTCTGCGCCGTGATGGTGAAGCGGGACAGGCGCAAGCGGGGGTTGATGGTTGCATCGCTTTGTTCCGGGCCATACCACACGTAAATCCAGCGGTTGACGCTGTATTTGGGATCCAGCGCGATGCCCATCAGACCGTTATCGTCCGAGCCGCCGCAGCATTTCAAGGCGGAGTTGGCCAGAACGGGAATGGTGCCAGCCACAGTCACCGTTTGCGCGGCGCCGTCGTAAAACTTGACCTTGCCCATGCGCTCGACGAAAAAAATATTCACCTGCGTGACCGAATCGCCGGCGGCGTTGCGCACCGCTTGCAAATCGAAACCGACGGGTTCCTGCAAACCCTTATGCGCGGCCAATTCCGTTTTGGAAAAGTCGGCCGTAGTCAGGTTGGAACAGGTGGGATAGGTAAAGGTTTGCCCGTGCGCGGCCCCGGCCAAAAGCCCCAGAAAAATACCCAAGGACGGTTTAAGCTGTTTCACTATCGGACTCCGGTCACCTGAGATTTATCCCTATTATAATCCCCAAGCCGGGCGGGCAGACTTGGAAAAGGAGGGAAGAATCCTCGCGAGGCAGAAATCGTTTACCTCAAGTGAACTTTATTGTCGGAAAATCAAAACCGGAAATTCCTTGGCGTGTTCCCGCGAGGGTTGCCTGGCCTTGCCCAAAGCATCGAGAAACCCTCCCCGAAATCCGTCCTGTGGCGCGTCCGCGCCCAGCAGGAAAGGCGCGCGGCGAGCTCCGAACAAAGCCGTACTGGTTCCTTGCAGGCAGGTGAAATCGTCAAAAACGGATTTGCTCGTTTTGGTGGTATCGTGGCTGACCGAAAACAATCCGATTTGCGCGTTCGCGCCCGTGTTCAAACTTTGCGGCGGAGTTGGCAGGGCCGTCCAGGCGTCGGCTACACCGGTTTTATAATAGGCCGTGTACTGCATGCCTTTTTTCGCCAGCCGCAGCCAAGCGGGGTAT
>JADGQO010000141.1 GCA_017881725.1 Fibrobacteria bacterium | reverse complement strand
GGGCAAAACCGCTTGCTCGGCCCAAGTGCCCATGATTTGTCGGGGCAAGGCGGTAAAGGCATCGAGCCCATCGTTCCTCATGCGACTCACGGTGGCGGTTATGGCTTGCGGACCCAATCTAACATCCGCGTCGCAGAAAATTAGGATGTCCCCATGCGCGGCTTCCGCGAGTTGCGCGCAGGCCAAATTCTTTCCGAGCCATCCTTCCGGCAGCGGCTTTCCATGCAACAGACGCGCCGGTCCGCCGGCGTTTTGCGCCAAAGCGGCTGTGCCGTCTTGGGAATCGTCATCCAGGAGGAGGATTTCCAAATCAGGATAATCCAAGCGGGCCAGCATGGGGAGAAGGATTTTAAGATTGTCCTCCTCGTTGCGAGCCGGGATCAGCAGGCTGACGGACGGTCCCTTTTCGGATGCGACTGGAAGTTTTTCCAAGCGCGGCGCGGTAATCAGGTTAAGCAAAGCGCCGAGCAACATCACGGCCGTTGTAACGGTTACGCCCCAAAAGAAAAGGTTGCTGGCCAAGTGGAATATCATGCCTTCGCACCGAGGGAGGATTCACGGTAAAAAAAATCGATCGGCTCCGCATTGCGGCTCCGAATGCCCTGCCGTGCTGCCGGGCCGCCCAATCCTAATTTAAGTCCTAAATTATTTCCGATTGGAAAATCAGGTCCGGAATTCGGCGCCGGCGGTGGTGAATAGAATCCAACGTGGAGGCGATACTTCGGGTGCGGCTGGAAACTGGACGCTGACCGAAAGGCCTAGTCCGAAAACCACTTCCACCGGATCGATGCTGAAGCTGTTGGAGCGATCCAAAACCCGGGCATGGTCTCCGGCCAAGTGCAGGTTGTTGTAAGCCTTGATCAACTTCGGGCCGTCATAGACGTGCACGGCATTGATGGGCGAACGCGAAGTATTGTGGAAATAAAAGAAAACCTTGGTGAGTTTCATCCGGCCGCCGTCGATGAGATTGGGGACGGAAAGGGGAATATGGAACCAGTTGACCGTATCCTCCTTGCCCCAGAAGGTGGTTCCCCAACCTTTGCGCGAGGTTTCGTCGATTAATTGGGGGTATTCGGGTTGGACGATATTGCCATGGACGCAAACCGTGGCCCGGGGAGTCATGGTATTGGCGGTGGATGCGGGATTCGAGAGCTTCATATGGGAATATTTTAGCATTTTCAAGCGAGGCGGGAAAGAAAAATCCGATTTGCCGTGGGACGAATTCCGGGAGCCTCCCGGTGAAGCACGGCAGAGGTTCCCAACCGCGGAGACGGCGCATGCAAATCCTGATTAAGTATTTGAAAGAGTATTGGACCGTGGTGGCATTGGCCTTGGGGTTGGCCAGCATCAATCAGGTTTTTTCCCTGCTGGATCCGCTGATCTTCCGGCATATCATCGACAATTACGTGACCCGTTTTGGGGAGTTGAGCTATGCGCAATTTTTCCGGGGCGTGGGGTTTATGCTGGTGGCCTCCATGAGCGTGGCTTTCATTTCGCGAGTGGCCAAGAATTTCCAGGATTATTTCGTCAACGTGATCATCCAGCGTATCGGCGCGCGCATTTACTCGGACGGATTGGCCCACTCGTTGGAATTGCCCTACTCGGTGTTCGAGGACCAGCGCAGCGGCGAGACCCTGGGCAAATTGCAAAAGGTGCGGACGGACGTCGAGAAATTGATTTCCGCCGTCGTGAACGTGGTCTTCACCGCGGTCGTGGGTTTGGTTTTCGTTTGCGTGTACGCCTTCCACGTGCATTGGGCCGTGGCGCCGGCTTATTTTTTGACCATTCCGCTGCTTGGCTTTTTAAGCTCGGCCTTGGGCAAGCGCATCAAGAAAATCCAAAAAGTGATCGTCGCGGAAACGGCGGCGCTGGCGGGCGCGACCACGGAGTCCTTACGCAACATCGAATTGGTGAAAAGCCTGGGTTTGGCGCGGCAGGAAATCGTGCGCCTCAACGGGACGACGCAACGCATCCTGGATTTGGAATTGAAAAAGGTGCGCTATATCCGCAGCCTGAGTTTCATCCAGGGCACTTGCGTCAACGCCCTGCGCACGGCCATCATGTTCCTGATGTTGTATCTGATTTTCTCGCACAAGATCACGGTCGGGCAGTTCTTCTCGTTATGGATTTATTCGTTCTTCGTCTTCGGTCCTTTGCAGGAAATGGGTAATGTGATCAACGTGTACCGGGAATCGGAGGCGTCCTTGAAAAATTTCACGGACATCCTCGCCATGCCTAAAGAAAAGAAACCGGATCATCCCGTGCGTATCCAGGCTATGAGCAAACTGGAGTTTTCCGCCGTGAGCTTCAAGCACCAGAGCGCTTCCGCGCATGCCCTGAGCGACGTGGACTTCTGCGCCGCCAAAGGGGAAACTTTGGCGTTCGTGGGACCGTCCGGAGCGGGGAAGACCACCTTGGTAAAGCTCCTAGTGGGCTTGTACGCGCCCCAAAGCGGTCGCATCCTCTACAACGGCGTGGACGCGCAAACGGTCGACCTGGACGCGTTGCGGGAACGCATCGGTTTCGTCACCCAGGACACGCAATTATTTTCCGGGAGCATTCGGGAAAATTTGCGTTTCGTCAATCCCGGCGCATCCGACGAAGAATGCCTGGAGGTCTTGCATAAGGCCGCTTGCGATTCATTGTTGACGCGCGCGGACAAAGGCCTGGACACGGTAATCGGCGAGGGCGGAGTCAAAGTATCTGGTGGCGAGAAACAAAGACTATCCATAGCCCGGGCGCTGTTGCGGAAGCCGAGTTTGCTCGTGTTCGACGAAGCGACTTCGTCGCTGGACTCGCTGACCGAGGAGGAGATCACGGGAACCATCCGCGAGGTTTCCAGAAGCCGGGACCTGATTACCATACTCATCGCCCATCGATTGTCGACCGTGATGCACGCGGATTGCATCCATGTGTTGGAGTTGGGGCGAATCGTGGAATCGGGTCGCCATCAGGAATTGCTGGACCTCAGAGGACTCTATTACGCCATGTGGCGGCAACAAATCGGCGAGCGTCACCGGCGGGAACCTACGGTACCGTAGGTACCGCCGGTTCCTGCGGTACCAAAGATGCCGGCCCGGGGCTGAACGGTCTGGTTCCGAGGATCCCAACCAAGAATCGCATTTCTTTTCGGCACGTGTTAATATTGGGTCATGCCATCATCCGAATCATTGCGGTATGCCGCCAAGGCGATCATTATTGAAAACGGGCGCATCCTTTGCCTGCAAAAGGAGGGCGACATCGGCCGGTTCTATGTACTGCCCGGAGGCGGCCAAAATCCCGGTGAGCTTTTGACCCAGGCCCTGGTGCGCGAATGCCGAGAAGAGCTGGGCGCCGACGTGCACGTGGGCCGCTTGCGGCATGTGCAGGAATACATCGGGGACAACCATAATTTCCGCGACGTCCATCGGAGCCGCCATTTCGTGAACGTCTATTTCGATTGCGTTTTGTTGGAGCGGCCGGAGACACATCCGATCGAGCCGGATCAAGGTCAGGTGGCATTAGTCTGGTTGGAGGTGTCGCAATTGCTGGAACACAATTTCTATCCGCGCGTGCTGGCGCAGGAGTTGTCGGGCGGGCCCTTGTCGCCGCAGCCGGGAGCGGATCCGATTTATTTGGGCGATTCCATTTAGGGATTCCCCTCGTCTGCGGTTTTAAAAAAGATCAATGCCCCAAGGGAGGCAATTCAATCGCGAAACGCGCGCCTTCGCCGGGGCGTGAGTAAACATACAGGTTACCCCCACGATCGGCCACGCATTTGGCGGCCAGTGCCAGTCCCAGCCCACGTCCGGAAACCATCGAGGCCGTGTCCCGCGTGGTAAAGCCTTCCCGGAAAATCAGCCCCAGTTTGCCGGTATCGTCCAACCCTTCGGCCTCCCCGGAGCTTAAAAGACCCAACGCCACCGCGCGATCGGCAATCACCTCCGGGTCCATCCCGCGCCCATCGTCCCGGATTCGGATCAGCACATTGGCTTCTCCGGCTACATATTCCATGTCGATCACGGCCTCACCTTTCCCGGCCGCCGTCCGTTCCGCCGGACTCTCGATGCCGTGATCCACCATGTTGCGCAGGATGTGCACCAGGGCCTCGTCCACGCGCGCGAATGATTCCGGATGGATGTCGCCGGAATTGCTCGTCACGCGGAAATCGATTTGCTTGCCCAGGTTGTGCGCGATGCGCTCCACCAGGTTTTTGTATTTACGGGCCAGATAGGCGGGGCTCAAATTGGCCAGCTGCCGGGTGCTTTCCACGAGCTTGCGCTGGGATGGATTCAAGCTCGCCGTATCCACGTCTTGCGCCGCGATGACAAGCCGATCCAATTTCCATTTCAGGACGCGCGTCATGGCATCCTGGCCTTCACCGGCGATGAGTTTCAAGGCCCGGCGGATTTCCTCAAGTTGCAAGCGCAAATCCGAAAGCGCCGAGGTCAGACGCGCCGTGATCCGATCGGAGTCCGGGCTGGCATGCTTCAAGGCCTCCAGCAAATCTTCCGAAGCCTGGGCGTTGGCGGCCATGCCTTCGAATCCGAACGCCCCGGCATTGCCCTTCACCATGTGCAATTCCCGAAACAGCAGTTGGCCGGGACTTTCACCGGTTCCGCTCCAGACGGTTTCCGCGCTTGCTTTTTTCGTATCCCGCTTCCCGTTCTCAAAGCCTGGTTTGGATCGGGCGAGGAAGGCGTCCCAACCCCGCCGGGCCCCGTCCAAGCGGGCGACCGCGTCGTCGAGGAAACCGCCCAGGACTTCCGGCGGATTCGCCGACAGGGCGACCACATCGCGGATTTCCAGGTTATGGCGCTGGCGTTCAGCTTCCAACTGGCGCGCCAGGGCACGGCCCGGCCCCGCGTCGATGACCATGACGGATAACGCGGCCAAATCCCCGGAGGCGTCCTCCAATTTGCGGTAGGTCAACCGACAGTGGGATTCGCCCGCAGCCGACTGATAGGAAATTTCCGAAACCGGAGCCAGGGCTTCCAATTTTCCCCAGCTTAGGTTGCGGTGACGGCGATGGACCAGGTCCAGCCATTTCAGGAATTGGCCCGCGGCTTCCGCGGAAAGATTCAGGGCTTCGCGCAAGCGCAGGCGCGCGGGCGCGGATCCGCCCAAGGCCAGCGAGGCAACGGCTATCGACGGCGTTACGGTGCCGTCCAGGTGGATCAGAAAGAAGCCGGCGCCCCCGGTTATCGCGGGGATTTTTTCCGGCTGATTTTTCACGTCCCCGTATCCCGGAGGATTTCCTCCACGGTGATTTTGAAATCCCGGATGAACTCCTCCTTGTCGAAGCGGAGGGGCTTTTCGATGTAGCTGCGCGCCCCGATGGTCAGGCAATCCAATAGCAACGGCCCTTTCACCGCCGAGATGACGAGCACGCGTGCGTCGGGAAATTCGGAAAGGATTTGGGTCAGCGCGCCGCGCCCGTCCAGCAAGGGCATGGTGAGATCAATGGTCAGCAGCGAGGGCTTATGCAGCCGGTACAACTCCACGGCCTGCTCTCCGTTCTCGCCCAGGCCGGCCACGGTAAACCCCATATTATCCTGGAAAAACCGGCTCAATTGCAGAGTCTGGAATTTCGAATCGTCGACGATGACCACGCTCTTGTCCATGGTTATTTCCCCTTAGGTTTCGCCCGCGCATCGATCACGGCTTGAGGATCACGAAAGGGTCGCGCAAATGTCGAAACGGCGTTCATGCGATGGACTGGATGGCCGCAGCGTATCGGAACGCCAGGTTTTGCGGCGGGCAACTGAAGTCGAAACAAATCCCTTCGTCGGGCCGGATGCGGTAGGCTTGGGTACCCGTGAAGTTACCCACCTTGGGAGGGGAAATTTCCGTGTTGGGCACGTTTTCGATCTTGGAAAGCAGCCAGGCCAGCCGGGAAGAGACGAAGTTCAGGACTTCCGCGTTGGCCGAAACGACGAACCGCAGCGACTCCTCTTTACCCTGCGAGGGGAACAGCCGTTTTCCGGCGCGCACCATGGAATCGGTTTCCATGATGAGAAAAGACAATATTTGCGAGGACGGCGAAACGGCGAGTTGGGATAACACAACAGGTGATTGCACCGCGATGGTGTCCGCGTAAGGCGTGGCCCGACCGGCGAAGCCGTCGGTATATACGCCTTGCAGGCCGCCGGTGATGAGCCGGACGAGGTTTTTGGCGATCAGGTCCCGGACGACGGTTTCTTTCATGGGCAATGCCATTATACCATACGTGTGGACGCGTTTCCGCCCCCCGGCATTGACTTCCCTGAAGCGGCTGTGATTTAATTTCCTAAGTGCAAACGCCTAAACTTCCCAGCAAGGAATCCCCCCGGATCCTGCATATCGACTTTCCGGCCGCTATTCTGCGGCTGATGGAGTCTAATTTTCAAAACCGGGGCATGGTCTGGGAGTCTACGGAATCGGGAATCCAAGGGTTCCACCAGGCATTGGTTCAGAATTATAACCTTATACTTCTCAGTCTCCGGGAAAACACCATCGACGGGCTCCGGATTGTCCGGGGTCTGAAACGCGCCGGCGCCAACATTCCCATCATCCTGCTCATGCCGAATCGGGACCTGGAACTTCGTCGCAATGAGCTGGCGAGATATTCCAACGTGATCGCCTGCCTGGCCAAGCCAGTGGACATGCGGCAATTGGAAAAGGCGATGGAATTCCTCCGCAATCCGCCCGCCATGAAGCCCAAGGATAAATCCCGGTTGCTGGAAGTACTCGCCCGCGTCGAGTCCCATGCGCGCGGGAAGGAGGCCGCCGGTGTTGCAGGTTAGTCTCCGCGTGACCGGAGACGGCATGGGCGCCAAACTGGCGATCGAAGATTTCACCGTGGAAGCCTGGCGAACGGAAATCGGCGGCGGGCTTGGCCGTGAAGGCGCGCCGAAATTGCGGGCCTTTCTGGAATCTCAGGGTATCGACTCCATGGCCATCCGGGACGATACCCTCGCCTGGATATCGGAAACCCTGGCGCGATCCCCGGCGGCCACGCGCGCGCAAGATCTGCAAAACGCCATGGCCGTGGACGTGGCGCTGGGAACACCTCCCGTGCACGAGGAACCGCAGGGCCTGGTCTTTCATCACTCCTATTTAGGCAATGCCGAGGCCATCGCCGAACTGCGGCGCAAGGCCGATGCCTGGGGCTTCAGCGGCATCCGGGACACCATCGATCCGGCCTACTGGGTGGACTCGGGCAAAACGGTTTTCCACTACGAAAGAGTATTGGGCGGCACGGACGGCCGGGACGTTTTCGGATCGCCGAACCCCTGCCTGACGGTCCGGGAACGATTACCCGCTTTCGGAAAATCCTTATTCCTCAAGGACCGCCGCTTGGTCGCCATGTGCGAAGGCGCCTTGGTGCTGGAAGCGGGCCTCATCAAGGTGCTGGGCGCGGACTCGCTGCCCACCTGCCAGGTCGTGGTGGCCTCGGATAAAATGTCGGCCAATCTCGTGTTAGGCGGAAATTACCTGAACGACTGGATGGTCACCATGGACATGGTGCATGCGGCGCTGCGCGAGGAAGGCGTATTTTGCATGGTCCAGGAGGCCGAAATATGGGAGGCCCTGGATCGGTTCAATCGCACGCACTTGCCCGTGACGCTCCAGATTGCCCGCGGCCGTCATCCCTCGTCCGGCAAGGATGGACGGTTGGAAATGTTGATCGATCCCGAACCGGAGGTTCCGCTGCCTGGGCGCGACGGCAGCATCGATTTCAAAAATTTTTCCTTTTTTCGCACTGTGCCGTTGGGCGCGCGCATCGCCAAGGTCTTGCCGCCCGTGCCGGGAATCGCCGGCATGGACGTACACGGCGAGATGCTCCAGCCGCCCGCCGCAAAATCCTTCGCCGACGAACCGGGTCGAAATACCGGGCTGGAAGGCTTCGAACCGTTGTATCTCGTGGCGGTCAAACCGGGCCGCTTGGCCGTCAAGGACGGCATTCCCGAAGTGGTGGAAGTCTTGGACGTGGCCGGGGACGTCTCGCTCAAGACCGGCAATATCGAATTCCCAGGAGCGGTGAAAGTCGTCGGAGACGTACACAGCCGCATGTCCGTAACGGCCGTCGGCGACGTGGAGATTATGGGTTCCGTGGAGGACAGTTTCATTCGTTCCGACGGCGCCATCATCATCCGGGGCGGCGTGAACGGTATGGGCAACGGCATCGTGAAATCGCGCCTCAGCTCGGTCACGGTCGGCTACCTGCACAACCAACGCATCGAATCGCACGCCAACATCGTCGTGTTCAATGAAATCATCAATAGCCAGTTGTTCGCGCGCAAGAGCATCCAAATGCGCTTCGGCCGATACTCCGTGCTGGGCAGCGCGCTGACGGCGGCGGAAAGCATGGATCTTTTCAACGTGGGATCGGAATCCGGAAACAAAACCGTGCTCGAGGTGGGGAAGGACTTCGAGGTCGAGGCGGAAATGAACGGGAAGAACGCGCTCTTGGCGGCCAACACGCAGGACCTGGAATTCCTGCGCGACATGGACGATCAAATGACGCATATCGAAAAGCTGAACCGCATTTTATCCGATGAGGACAATCTTTTGCATGCCCGGACTTTGGGGGCGGTGGAAATCATGACGAAATGGATTGTCGAATTACGCGGTGAGGTGGCTGATTTGAAACGCCGCTTATATTATCCGGGGATATGCGAAATCATGGTGCGCGGGGATATCCATCCGGGAACCGTCCTTAAATACCGGGATTCGGTTTTGGTGGTCCCGCTGAAAATGACTCGCAGGCATTGGATTTTCCGCCCCAATGAGGCGCCGCCTTCCGCCGACGGCAGCGCGGCTTGAGCCGCGGCTTGACCGCGTAGCAAATCTTCGGGCTTAAGCGCGTGTGCAAGGGTCGGCGATCAAGCGACGGCGCTTAAAGCCGGGGCCTTCAGGCTCATGATTCCCACGCCTTCCTGAAGCGTGATGATAAAGTGGATCCAGGCCGAGGCCAAGCGGAAAGCGCCCCGAAGGTTTCGCGAGCGCGCTGCGGGACGGAAGGCCGATGCGGTTGGGACGCACGGGGTCAGATAACCGATTTCATCCGTCAGGCTCGGATCGGCCAGCAAGGCGCCGCATACGCAATTCGCCATTTCACAAAAAGCATCCAATTGGAATTGTTCACTTTCACCTGCCGTAAAGAAAGCTTTCCAAGCCTCCGTTTCCACCGATAAATTGCAGGTCAATTCAAACTTCTCGCCGAGATTCCGTTGCGAACATTGGAAAGATTGGTTTCCGCTAAGACGCGGGGCTTGCCAGAGGGTGGCGTAAAAAGCGGGAACATTGATGAAGGCGGCGGCCGTTTCCGCCAGGTTGCGAATCATGGCGGGACCCAGAACCCTGATACTGTGTTCCATGCAGAGTTCCATGGGGGTTTCGAGCAATTCCTGGTTGTGGCTGGGTTTATTCAAAGTAAGCATCCGGGCCTCCAAAAGAGTGGGTCTGTCGGCTAAGCGGCTCGTCCAGTCCTACTCCTTGTTTATTTTCGGACCGTTTGGTTTTTTTCTTTAGCTCTATTACGGAAGAATACAACTAGAGCGCGGGGAATCCGCTGGCATTAACAAATCCTCTAGTGTCTCGACTCCAAAATTTCGAAACGAAGGCGGCGAGGAATGGGGGTTCAGGGAAAGGCGCGCCAACGCCGGAATAGCGGGACTATTCCAAGGAGGCGCAACGCAGCCCTGGGCCCCCAGGCC
>JADGQO010000140.1 GCA_017881725.1 Fibrobacteria bacterium | reverse complement strand
GTGTTGCCGGCCTCGATTTCCTGGATGATGTCGTCTTCCAGCTCGTCGCCTTCGCCCTTGTAGGTGATTTTCAATTGGTTCTTGAGATTGGTGCCGAAGCCGTCCTCGCTGTTGATCTCGATGTTGATGAGGCGGCCTATCGATCCCTTCACGGAGAAAGCCGGCTGCTGGTCCATGTGCAGATTCGGGAACCAGCTGTCCCCGCCGTTGGGCGCGCCCGTGCCGGAGGTGCGCGATCCTTCCACCACCAATTTGTAGGATCCGTTGATGCGCAAGCGCGGCTTGTCGACGCCGATGCGCTTCATCCAATCGGGCACGGTCACGGGCAGGCTGATGTCGAGCAGCCCCGGGCCCATGGCCTGGTTGCTTTCTTCCTTGCCGATGAATTGGGCCAGCCACAGGCGGCGCAGGGCCAACTCGCTCATGTCCACGGAGTAATCGTTGAGCTCGCGGTAATACGCCTGCCACAACGCCGTTGAATCGCCGCTGGACCCGGACGCTCCAAAAGGAGCGGCCGTTCCGGTCGGCGCGGTCGTTCCGGAAGGGGGGCTCGCGATTCCGGGCGGCAGACCGCCGCCGGCAGGGACTGCGGGTCCTCCCGGCACTGCCAGGTAACGCACGATTTCCACCTGGCGGGTTTCGAAGTTCACATCGTGTCGGCGCTTCAGGAAGGTGCTGTTGATTTCCAGCATGCCGCGGCCGCCGGTGCTTTCGACGCCCTTTTTGGGTAAAAGCTCATCCAGCGGCTTGGACGCGTCCGGCACCGGGAGATAATCCTGATGTTCGATGTAAATCGAAAAACCCGGAATGGCCGCGAGCGCTACGCACAACGAAACGCGGAAGGAAACGCGGAAGAAACGGCGCAAGGCATTTCGCGAGCTCCGATGCTTGCCGGACTGGGAATGAATGAAAATCCTCCAGGTCTAAATCGCCCCGAACTCGGCTATGGAATTCGTAATGCGCGCGACTACCAAAACAATCGCCTTATTATACGAAATTGGAGGTTTTAAACCTTTCCCGGAGCCTCCTTTTTTTTGCGCCAAGCGGTTGATATTTCACGGGGTACGCGGATGGTTTACTAGCTTTCCCTCCCCGGCTGGAAGGGCAGGCGCCGGAGCCCTCCACCACCCTCTTCCCGGCCGAAACATCATATTGGAATGCAAAGACGCGGCCCCGAAGCAGACGATAGGAAAAGACGTTGGAAATTCGGTCAGAACTTTCTCGTGGACGAAGGCGTCGTACGGGAAATCGCCGAGGACGTCGACTGCAAACCCACCGATTGGATCGTGGAAATCGGGCCTGGACAAGGGGCCATCACGCGCCGCTTGCTGCCGCGTTGCGCCCAGGTCACGGCGTTGGAAATCGACCCCAAATGGGTGGAACATCTGCGCAAGCATCCCGAGTGGGGCAACCTGGAAGTGATCCGCACCGACGCAACGCGTGTGGACGTGGAAGCGTTGCTGCGCGATCACGCGCCTAAACCCGGCTCAGGAGTAACCCCGGCGATACCCGGCGGCGAAATCAAGCCCCTCTTGGTCGGCAACCTGCCCTACAACCGCGCCGCCCCGATTTTGTTCCGCTTTTTGCCCCATGCCCCGCGCTTCAAGTCCATCAACATCATGGTCCAATACGAGGTGGCCAAGCGCATGTGCGCCAAGCCCCACTCCCGCGATTTTGGATTCCTCTCCGTGTTCATCCAGAACCACGCCGAAGCCGTGATGCTCCGGAAAATCCAGCCCGACGCGTTCCGGCCGCGCCCCAAGGTTTTGTCCGCCACCGTGCGCTTGATGCCGCTCATCGCGCCCAAGGTCGATCATCCCTTGTTCCTGCGCTTCGTGGAATTGGCCTTCTCGCAAAAACGCAAGAAGATGAGCAACTCGCTATTGCCCTTCTATCCCAAGGAACGCGTGAACCAGGCTTTGGCCCAGGTCGATGCCGGCGAAGCGTCGCGCGCGGAGGATTTGTCCGTCGATCAATTCGTCGCCGTGTTCCAGGAATTGGGACCCCCTCCCGGCGTGATGCCGCGCAAGGAAGCGAAACCGTTTTTGGGCTTCGCCGATGAGACCTCTGATGATGAGTTGTCCGGCGATGCGGAGTTGCCGGGCGAGGAAGATGCGGGAACCGAGGGCGATGAGAACGTCGGGAACGATGGGCTTTGAAAATTCAGACGGAAGAAGTTAAAAGCTAAAAGTTAAAAGTGAAGAGGCCCGCCGACTGAGCTTGATGGCCGATGGAATCCGCAGCGCCCGTAACCTGGCTGTTACTGCACCGCGAACAGCGGCTTGGGGGCGCGGATGTAGGCCCGGATGGCGTTTTTACGCTCCGTTTGCCCCGCGAGTTCAGAGCGGATCTTGGCCATCTTGGCCAGTAACCGGCGCGCCGTCAGGTTGTCCGAGGCTTGCATCTTTAGCCCCAAATCCATCAACAGGTTTCTTTTCTCCTCCACCAGCGCTTTCTCGTTTTGCGGGATGAACCGTTCGGCCACGTAGCCTTTCAGCAGGAAATTCAGTTCCTGGCCGGCTTTTTCCGTGTGGTCGAGGATTTTTTTGCGCGCTTCCAGCACGCGTTCGGTTTGCGACTCGTCATCGGGTTGGATGCGTTTGGCCAAATCTATGGCCATGTCGTACAGGCCGTAAAGTTGATCCAGTTCGGCGACGATTTTTTGCGTGGTCGGATGCAGGCTCTGGCTCATGGCGGTCACGATACCAGGGAAAGCGTGGTGGTGGGCTTATCGGACAGGGAGCTGCGATCCTCGCGCCTCACGTTCTCGATGGCCACGAGCCAGGCCTCGCGCAGGCTGCTCATCATGCCGATCACTTCCTGGAGATTACGGCCCGACTTGTTCTTGATGGCCACGGTCAGGTGCCGCGAATAGAATTCGTAAAGCTTGAACAAATTCTTGGCGATGTCCCCGCCCCGATCCATGTCCAGCGCGCACATCAGCTCGGTGAGGCCGTTCTGCACACGCTGCACGGCCTTGACCATTTTTTCCACCTGGCCGGCCGCCAGTTCCTCTTCCGCCTTTTTACACCACTTGATGCAATGGTCGTAGATCATGATGACCAGTTTGCCGCGGTCTGCGGTGGTGATATTGGCGGTTTTATAACTCTGATGCGCGTAGGACATCATCTACCTCTTGATGCTGGAAATCTGCCCGCTGAAAGCGGCACTCTGGGACTGGAGCTTGGAAACGGCCAATTCGAGATTGGCGAATTGCGTGGTGAGCTGCTGCTTTTTGGCGTCGACCTGCTTCTGCAACCGATCCATCTGGGTGGTCTCATCGTCGATTTGCTGCTGATAGCCCTTGCCCGTCGAGGTCAGGAAGCCGTCCACGTAATTGCTGATCTTGTCGTAAAACGCCGAGATCTGTCCCGCGACGCCGCGCACGAAAGTCACCTTGCCTGTGCCGCTTCCCGACGCGGCCTGGATGGCCATGCCGTTGGAATCGCCGGTGGTGGAGTTGAGGATGGCCCCGCCGCCGGTCAACTCCGCCGCGGACCAAGTGGTGATCGCCGCGTCCTTGCTAGTGTCGATTTGCGGCACCGAAGGGTCGATGTTGTACACGCCCGTCAGGGTGTCCTTGGTGTAGGCACCGAAGGTGTGGGCCGGGTTGGTGGTATAGCCGTTGGTGACGAACAGGCGCTTGATGCCTTCGAAGTCCGTGTCCAGCGCGGTATTGAAGGTGTCGGCGTTGATGGTCAGAAACCCTGTTTTTTGCTCGGACGTGATGCCGACGCCCGCCAGGCTGGAGAACTTGCTCAGGCCCTGATCGGTGAGCTCCGAGATCTTGCTCGTCATCATGTTCTGCAATTGGGCCCGCAATCCCAGGATGGACGAATCGCCCGCGAACGGGCCTTTGATCACGTTGCTGCGCGTGCCGCTTTGCAAGCCCTGCGGCGTGCTTTGCGGGTTGTTCGGATCCGGCGTGTGCACTTCCACCTTGGACTTGTCGTCGATGAACTTGAGCAGCATGTTGTACGAATCCAGGAAAGTCTGGACCGTCTTGGTGATGCCCGCCTTGTCGTAGTCCAAGGTCAATTTCACGGTGGAGGGATCGGCCTTCTTGAATTCGAACACCGTGCCCTGTACGGTGGAATCGCTTTTGTTGGTCAGGCTCGAAAAGGGGATGTCGTTCATCAGGAAGAAGGCTTTCTTGCCGTCCGAGATGACGTTCTTGTAATCCGACTTGATTTCCGAAGTGCCCAGGCTCAACGCCGATCCGGAAGTGTCCGCATCCGTGAAACTGAGCGACAAGGACATGGTCTTGCTGGTGCCGCCGGTCTTGTCCTTCACGACGATTTCGCCGGAGGAGTTGACGGATACGTCCACGTTGCCCGCGCCCCCGAATGCGGCCTGGATGCTGTTGCCGCCGATATCGCCGGTAGTGAGCAGTTTTTGCAGGGTGTCGGTGGTCGCACCCACGGTGAAATCCATGGAAGCGATGGCCGCGCCGGTGGCGTCGGTGCCCGTGATGGTGATCTTGTCGCCGGCAGTGATGCCGTTGTTGGCGCCCAGGCCATTGAAAAGCTGGGAGAATTGCGTGGTCGCCGTAGCCGCGCCGCCCGTGGCCTGCTTGAGATCGAAGGTGGTGTGCACGGCGCCCGTGGTCACCATGGTGGAGCCCACGGCGGGATTGACCAAGTCGAGGCCGTCGCTGAACACGCTTTTGGCTTCGCGGCCGGCGGTGGGATCGATCGAGAAGGCATGCGTGCCTTCGTCCACCGAGGTCATCATCAAGCGGTAATCGTCCGCGCCCATCTGCACCACCGCGGCCGTGGCCCCGGTGCCTTTGGAGCGGTTGATCTTCATCGCGATGTCCTTCAACGTTTCCGTGCCGTCCAAGTCGATGGTGACGCTGGTCGTGGTCGGATCGGACTTCAACGCCGCCGCCGAGGTGGAAATCGTGAAGCTGCCCGTAAGACTCATGGAATTGGTAGCCTGCGCCTTGGTGAAAGCCTTGGAGGCGATTTTCAGGGAGCTGGCCAGGGAGTCTACGCGGACGTCGAAGTTGCCGGGCGAAGCGCCGTCGACGCCGCTGATTTTGGCGATGGTTTCATCGGATGAACTCGCGGCGAATATATTCAGGGCCGTGGTCTTGTTCATGGCCACGGCTTGCGCGTCAAAGTCGGAAAGCTTGGTCTTCAGGTCGTTGAAGGTGGACAGCTGTAATTGATAGTCGCTTTGCTTGACCTGTTCGCGCGTAACCTTTTGCTGCTCGATGCCGATCAATCCCGTGATGATGGAGTTGGTGTCCAATCCGGTGGCTAAGCCGCCGACTGTCATTCCCGCTGAGATGTTCGTTGCCATGGATGCGCCTTGGTGGTTCCATAGGGTTTATCGACAGGTAGGGGCCTGTGCTTTAACCTCAAACCCTTTAAATGCAGTTGACCCTTGCCTATTAATGCGGTTGGCCTTTGGATTGCGTCATATAAAGTGACTATAAACATCCGATTATTAGGTGTTTTTACCGTATTTAGAGATTATTAACTCTATAAGCCCTTCAATCATTTCAAATAATTGTTTGATTTGTCAGGCAAAGTGACGAAATTAATGGTAAAGTCATAAGCGATGACTTTCTTAGAATTTTACTGAAAAAACCTTTACAAATTTCGAGAAAAATAGCAGTCAGCGCCTGGAACGCCTATTGCTGGCGAATGGACTGAGCCTTCAGACCCTTAAACAGACAAGGACCACCTCAATGACGTTCGATACGACCGATGAGACTCTCAAGCGTTACCTCGAGGATATCCGGAAGACCAGCCCGATCGATCGCAAGGATGAACACCTCCTGTTCAAGCTTTGCCGCGAGGGCAATCGCGCCGCCCGCGAAAAGCTGGTCAGCGCCAACATGCGCTTCGTCCTCAAAGTGGCCTTGCAGTATCGCGGCTGCCCCATCCCGCTTCCCGACTTGGTCAGCGAAGGAGCGATGGGACTGATTCGCGCCATCGAGAGCTTTGATCATTCCCGCGGCCTGAAGTTCATTTCCTACGCCGTGTGGTGGATCAAGGCGTATATCACCCGCGCCATCAACGAGCAGGGATCTTTGATCCGTTTGCCGGCCAACCAGCATCTTCGCGTCCGCAAGGCTTTGAAAGAGAAGTCCAAGGGCAAGGAGTTGGGCGATGATATCCGCGAGCTGATCCAACTCGGCGAAGCCGGAATTTCCTTCGACGCTCCTTTAAAGACGGATACCAAGACCACCTATCAGGAAGTCTTGCCCGACGAAAAGGCCGTCAATCCGGAGAACGAAGCCGAAATCCAGGCCGTGGAACACCTGGCCAAGGATCTTCTCTCCGAATTGCCCGAGCGGGAAGCCCAAGTGATCAAGGGATTGTTCGGCATCAACCATGAAGCGCCGCAAACGTTGCGCGAAGTGGGCGAAACCCTGAACATCTCCCATGAGCGCGTGCGCCAATTGCGCGACCAGGCCCTGCGCCGCATCCGCAAGAACAAGAACAAGGAAGTCCTGCGCGAGAAATACGAAGGCTATTTGCAGGCTTTGACGAACTAAATAATCTGACCCATCCGGGGACGGCCGTCGGTTCAAACCGGTGAGGCCGACTCGCAGAATTCCAGGAGGGGAAGTTCAAATACGCAGAGCCCGGGGAAACCCGGGTTTTTTATTGCCTGGTTTAGAAAGCCTTAGCGAAGCGGATCCATTGTCGATTTGGAGAACGGGAATCCCGCGCCGCGCGTCAGGGCAGTTCGAGATGCTTGCGGGCGAACTCCGCTTCACGCCTTTCATTGTATTCGACCGCGGCCTTTTGGCCGTCCTCGAAAGAATCCGAATAAGCCACCTCCAGGCCCACGAAACCCAGGAAGGAGATCAGCGTCGCGGCCAAATCGAACTTCCTTTCGTGGATCATATAGATGGGCGGGATGAACGCCGCAGCCGTGAAGCCCAAAGCCAGGCCGAAGTACAATCCGCCCAAGGCGAATTTCCCGACATAGCACTGGCTCGCGCCCGGAATCACCGACCAGCCCGCGACGGCATTCTGCGACTTATAAGCGATGGCTTTGAGCTCGCGCGCATAAGCGGCGTATGCGGAGGAAGCGGGGAGCGGCTCGGAGGCCAGGACATCTAGGATATTCTCGGCGTCATGCGGAAGACCTTCGATGCTGGCATTGCGATACGCCCAGGCCAGGCGGTAAAGCGCAAGGGAACGATACGGCGAGGCGGGATAGGATTCCAGGAAACCCTCGTAAAGCTGGATGGCGCCGTTGTACGACTGCAAACGCAACTGGGTGATGTCCGATGAACTGGCCCAGATGCTGAGCGGCGCGAACTCAATGGCCGAGGCCAGGATTTGCGCCAGGAAGGAACGGGCCGTGGGCCGCCGGAACTCCAGCCGATATTGGTAAAAGGCTTCGGCCTGAATCAAGGCGGCTTTCTCTTCAGTAACCGAGGTGTTACCCTGGGCCGATGCTCCGGGCCGGGCCGACACCGTATCCAGAAAGGCCGAAAAGCGTTTCAGGCTTTCCGCGTGCCGGGGATCGTTCTTGGCGATGAGGGACGATTGGGCGCAGCCCGAAAGTTGCGCGGCGACACCCGCCAACAGAGCCGCGAATCCCAAACCTGAACCCAGACGCCGCAGCAGTCCGGAGAAGTCCAATGGCCGAGTCTGAACGCAACGCGATGACGATTTCATATTCGGAAGGTCCGACTCGAAGGGCTTGGGTCGCAATCCATCATCCGTACATCATCCGTACAATTGGGCATACTTGCCTTTAAGGTAAGCCAGGAAAGGGCCCGCAGAGGTTTTGGAACCGGTGGCCGCCAGCATGAGCGCATCGCCATCCAGACAACGGCCCTGGCGGTGCACCTTCCGACCCAGCCAGTCCTTCAAGGACGCGAATTTTCCGGCGCGGATGTCGGCCGAAAGGCCGGGCATATCGCGGTGGGCGGCGTCGAACAACTGGGCCGCGCGCAAGTTGCCCAAAGTGTAAGTGGGAAAATAGCCCAGCAGGCCGCAACTCCAATGCACGTCCTGCATGTAGCCGCGGGCGGGCGCGTCCGGGGTAACACCCAAGTTACTCCGCATGCCGTCGTTCCAAGCGGATTCGAGGCCCGCCGCCTCCAGTTCGCCCGCGAAGAGCGCCGTCTCCAGTTCGAAGCGCAACACGATATGCAAATTGTAGGTCACCTCGTCCGCCTCCACGCGGATGAGGGACGGTCGCACGCGGTTCACGGACTTGAGGAAGGCGTCCAGGTTCACGGCGGCGAGCGAGGACGGGAAGGTCCTTTGCAAATCGGGATAATAAAAACTCCAGAAATCCTTCGAGCGGCCGACCTGGTTTTCCCATAGGCGCGATTGCGATTCATGGATGCCGAGCGATACCGCCTCCGCCATGGGCGTTCCGGCGAATTCCGGCAGGAAGCCCTGCTCATAGATTCCGTGTCCGCCTTCATGCAAGGTGCTGAACAGCGCGGACATCAAGTCCGTTTCGCTGTACCGCGTCGTCAAGCGGACGTCGCCGGCGTACAGGCCTTCCGTGAAGGGATGGGCGCTTTCGTCCAAGCGGCCGGCGGCCATGTTGAATCCCATCTCGACCAGGATGCGCGCATTGAAGGCTTTTTGCGCCGGAACGAGAAAGGCTTTTCCGTCCAGAGACGCGCCCGACTTGCCCTGGGCCTCCAGGATGCGGCCCAACATGGGCACGAGCTCCGCCTTGAGATCGCGCAGCAGCTTGCGCATGGACCCGGTGCGCGCGCCGGGTTCATAATTGTCGAGCAAAGCGTCATAGGGCGTTTCCGCGTAACCGAGGCATTCGGCTTCCTGACGGCGCAGGGATATCACCTTGGCCAGCCAGGGATTGAAGGCCTTGGTGTCGTTCTTGGGGCGGGCCTCGGCCCAGACCCTTTGCGACAGGGACGTGGTCTCGGCGATTTCCGCGGCCAGCGACTCCGGGATCTTCACGGCTTTATCGCGATCGCGGCGAAGCTCGCGCGCCACGGATTTTTGCTCTGCGGACAATTCCGGCTCGGCATCGCAGGCGTCGAGCAAGTCGCGCAGGCGCGCGTCGCAATAACGCTGGTGGATGACGCGCGACAGGGCCGCCATGGAACGCGCCCGGCCTTCGCCACCGGCGGGCGGCATCATGGTTTCCTGATCCCAGGAAAGCAGTCCCACGGCCGATCGCAGCGCGTATATGTCCCGGCTCATCGCGGTCAGCGCGACATAGGGTTTGGCTGCGACGGAGCCGACTGAGAGGGTGGGAGAAGCTGGGGATTGGGACATGGAGCTCCTTGGAAGGTTGGCAGAATCATAATACTCCCGTTTCGATCGTGTTTCCAGGCCCAATCAGCACGCGTTTCGTCGCTTCCCCGACGATGGTGGCGCATTTGCTAATTTTTTCCCCGCCGCACGAAAGCGGAGCGGAGGGAAAATGAACGCGTTCACCTTGGCCCTGATTCAGACCCAGGGAAATTGCTTGCCCGCCGAACGGTTCGCCAAGTTACAGGAGCGCATCGTCCAGGCCGCCATACAAGGCGCGCAGGTCATCGTGCTTCCCGAATTGATCTTCCACGATTATTTCTGCATCGAAGAGAACGCGCGGCATTTCGATTTGGCCCACGGTATCGATCATCCCCACCTGGAGGAGTTGTCCCGCCTGGCCCGCGAACGGGCCGTGGTCATCGTCGTCCCCATCTTCGAGAAACGCGCCCCGGGCCTCTATCATAATTCAGCCATTGTATATGACGCGGACGGCCAAAGCCTGGGATTGTACCGCAAAATGCACATTCCGGACGATCCCGGGTTTTACGAAAAATATTATTTCACCCCCGGCGACCTGGGCTTCAAAACCTTTCAGACCCGTTACGGCCGCATCGGCGTTTTGATTTGCTGGGACCAGTGGTTCCCGGAAGGCGCGCGCTTAACGGCCTTGCAAGGCTGCGACGTGCTGGTCTATCCCACCGCCATCGGCTACGACGATCGGGAAACGGAGGGCTTAAGCGTTCCGGAAGCGAAGGCCATGAATGCGAAATGGCTGGATGCTTGGGTCACGGCCCAGCGCGCGCATGCCATCGCCAACGGCGTCTACGTGGCCGCGGTCAACCGCGTGGGAAAAGAGGGTCATCTCCGCTTCTGGGGCAACAGCTTCCTGGTCGATCCGGGCGGCGCCGTCTTGGATCATCTGGACGACTCCCGCGAAGGCTTGTTGCTGGGGCAAATCAAGACTTCCGAAGTCGAGATGCACCGCCGCATCTGGCCTTTCCTGCGCGACCGCCGTATCGACGCCTATGCCGATCTCCAACAACGCTTTTCCCGTTAGGACTGGCGCATTGCCGGTTTCGCGATCCCGAACCACACGCCTCAATCGACAAGGACCCCAATGGATCCACTCTCCTTGAAACCGCCTTACCCCTCCCTGCGCCTGCCCGCCGAATGGGAGCCGCAAGCCGCGGTGTGGTTCACCTGGCCGCAGAACGCCGACACCTGGACGCCAGTCTGGGACGGCGCCCGCCAGGCCTACCGCGATTTCATCGACGCCGCCTTGAAATACCAGGACGTTTGCCTGCTGGTGAACGACGAGGAGACGCGCACGACCCTGCACGGTGAGTTCGCGAAACGCCTGGGCGACGATTGCATGCTGTCCGCCCCAGGTAACCGGGGAGTTACCCCAGACCCACGCGCTGCGGCCCCTGGGTCGGCCGGTCAAACCGATCGGTCCTCAGATGCCCTGGATCGCGCCGTGGCCGACGCCTTGGGCGCCTCGGCGGTGGGCAACTACGCCGCCGCCGGCGCTTCCACCGGTGGCCTCTCCGGTTCCGCAGGTAGCGACGCATCCGGAAGGAAACCCGGATCGTCCTCCGGGCCCGCCGCGCAGGCTCCCGCGCGCCACACCCTACGCATCCTGGTCTGCCCCACCAACGACAGTTGGATCCGCGATTACGGCGCCCTCACCGTGGAAGCCGTGGGGGCCCCGAACGGCCCAGGGGGTAACCGACTCGTTACCCTGGATTTCACCTTCAATTCCTGGGGCGGCAAATACCCCCCGTGGGACAAAGACGACGCTGTGCCGGTTTTCATGGCGGCCCATCGCGGCCGGGAATGCGTCGCGGTGCCCTTCGTTTTGGAAGGCGGATCGCTCGATGCCAACGGCCGGGGAAAACTGCTCACGACGTCGCAATGCCTGCTCAATCCCAACCGCAATCCCGATTTGAAGCAGGGCGCCATCGAACAGGTGCTGCACGACTTTTTGGGGATCGAGGACACCCTGTGGCTGTCCTCGGGCATCAACGGGGACGATACGGACGGCCATGTGGACGATTTGGCGCGCTTCGCGGACGCACGCACCGTGCTCTGCGCCGTGGAAACGGACGCACGCGACGAGAATTACGCCCCGCTGCGCGAAAACATCGCGGCCCTGAACCGTTACGGCAAGACCATGGATTTGGAAGTCATCGAAATTCCCATGCCGGATCGCCTGGTGCGGGCGGGCCTGCGTACGCCCGCGACCTACTTGAATTTCCTGATCCTGAACGGCGCGGTGCTGGTGCCGGTCTTTCAGGACAAGCGCGACGACCGGGCTTTGCAAACCTTCGAGAAACATTTTCCCGATCGCCGCATCGAGCCCATCGATTGCCGCAGTCTGGTTTTCGGCCAGGGGGCCGTCCATTGCAGCAGCATGCAGGAACCCGCCTGATCCCATGCCCGACGCTTCCCCAGGTAACCGCAAAGTGACCCCGTCCGCCGCCCCGTCCCCAGCCCGTGAGTCGGAGGTTTTCCGCCTCCTTCCCCTGAATCAGACCTTCGCCCAACTGCTGTGGCCCTTCGTCCTTCCCTACGCGGGCTATGTCGCCGTCGGATCTTTGCCTGCCCCATGGTTCTCGCCGGAAATCGTCGGCGTCCTGCGCTTCTTATTGGTGGCCGGGCTACTGATCCATTTCCGCAAGCAGTATCGCTTCGGCCTTCCGCTCACCGCGCGCAACGCCCTCTCCGGCCTGGCCTGGGGTCTGGTTGCGACCGCACTGTGGATCGTCGCGTATCGCCTGGCGCTTTATCTCCCCGTGTGGCGAGATCGACTTTCCGATCCGGCCTTGCTGCAAGCGCCATCGGCATGGGCCTGGGGCCTGCGCGCCCTCAACTCCACCTTGCTCGTGCCTTTTTGCGAAGAACTCTTTTGCCGCGCCTTCGTGGGCGAATTTTTGGAACACTTGCCGAATGGGTCCGGAGGATTTATCGCCCGCTTGGGTCGTAGGTGGGATCAATTTCCCGCTGCGCTGTCTGCTCCCGCCCTCTCGCGTCTCAGCGTCATCGGATGCACCTTGGTCTTCACGCTCGGCCACGGCGCGCCATCCTGGATCGCCGCCGCCCTGTATTTCCTGTTCACCTCTTGGGTGTATGCGCGCACACGCTCCTTCCGCGTCTGCATGCTCATTCACGCCGTCGCGAACCTGTCCATCGCCATCCTCGTCAAATACGTTCCCGACCTGCGTTTCCTCTGGTCCTGAACCGCGATGCGCCGGACCACGCCCGCCGGTCATCGCCTCCGCGCGTTTTCCATATTCGTCACAATCATTACAATCCTCACAGTTCTCACAGTTCTCACAATCGTCCCAGGCTTTGCCGATCCGGGCGACATCATGGGCAACCATCTTCTCCGCAAACTCGGCGTCGGCGCGCCCATGCCCTTGGGCGGCATCATGCTCTTCGACGGCAGCCGGGGCCGGGCGGCGGCGCAAACCGAACTGCAAACCAAATGGCGCGATTGGCCGCGTTTCACGCCGGGACCCATCCGGTTCACCTTAGCGCGGGATCCAGAATTCCCCAACGACACCAACCATGTTACCCTGCAAACCTGTTGCCCCTCGGCCCCGAGTTGGGGCTATGATGACGTCCAATCCGTAATCGCGCACGGCGACGCGAAAATCCACGTGGAGTGGAATGCCATGGGACTTTACGATAGTCTCGGCGGCGCGGGCGAGCGTCCCGACGCGGACGCGCATTGCTCCGAAAACCAAGGCGGCCGGGACACCGCCAGATGCTATTTCAACAGCGGCGTCTACATCCAAAGCCGGTACGAAATCCAATTGCAGGCGTTCCCGCTCGGGCTG
>JADGQO010000020.1 GCA_017881725.1 Fibrobacteria bacterium | reverse complement strand
GTCCCAATTTATCCAGGGATGCTCGCACGCGCGTAACGCTATATGTCTCGCCGTACTGGAGCAAGGATAATTTTTCCAGCACCTCGGGAAGCATGCGGCTTCCCGTCGCCTTGAAGCCGCCATACTTGTAACCATCCCCCGGCTCGATGGACAATACCATATCCACGCGCGTTTCGTTTTCCGTCGCCGCGAAATCCACGCTGATCCGGGCGAAGGGAAATCCATGATTCAGCAACCAGGCCTTGGTCTGATCCACGATTGCTTGCACATTGCGCGCCGAAGCGGGCTCTCCCGAATGGACAGCGAGACCAATCGCGTCCGCGGGAAACCCTGGCTGGGCAAGCACGATGACGCGGCCCAATTTATACATCGGGCCCCGATCCAGCCCTCCGGTCTCCATTAAACGGACACGCAAATATCCTTCCGCCATGGCACCCGTCAGCGCGGATATCGAAGCGGCGGAATCGGAATCGACCTTACCCGCCGCTTCCATTTTGGAATGCGAGGAATCGGCTCCAACCTGCGCCGCCCAGGCGATCTGGAGCGCGCAGGCAAGTAAACTTGGGAGAAACGACGCGAATCTGCGAGCCATCAGAACACCGCCCTCGCTTCCGCCGTTAACTTCTGCGTTACCTTATCCCCGCCCGGCTCAAGTCGGACGATATAATCCGCGTTGATGAACATGTTATGGCCCAATTGGAAATTTGCATTGGCTTCCGCGCGATGGGTCAGGCCTTTTCCGAATTCGCCCGTCGTATAATATCCCCCGTCGCCGGTCCCCCAAAAATAGATGACTCCGTATTCCAGGGACGCCCGGCCGTTGTAGAGCGACGTTTTTTCCAATTTCAGGGCCGGTTTCACGCCTTGCAAGCGGCTTGGACCCAGGGTTGAATTCCCGACCACATCGAGGTATTGGCCCCGGGTCTCAAGTGAGAATGCATGGGGTAACTTGCGCGTAACCCTGGCGCCATAGGCATAGTTCGTGTTTTCCGATTCCCCGGACCCGCCGCCGATCCCGGTGCCGCCGGACCCTGTTCCTGTGCCGCTTCCGGTCGCGCCCCCCCCGCCACCGGCAAATGCCGAACGGATGCGATACTCGAAGGACTGCTCCAACCCGCCGTCCCAATCCTCGGCCAACTCTTGGCGATAATTTCCTCGTTGACTCCAAAGTTTTTCCCGCGAGGCGTAAATTCCCGTCGCCAGTGTGTATGACCTGTCGCCGTTAATGTCCAGGCTCTTGTTTCCGGCTGGCGATTTCCAGTGCACCGCCGGCGAGTATCGGCTGCGCCCGCTGCGCGCCTTGTCGATATCACCGTCGAGCCAAAGGGGGAGCACTCCCAGACGACCGGTCGTATCTTGGGAATCCATCGCAAGGTCGAGGGTAAAATCGATATCCGCCAGGAAGCCCGTAACCGGAAAGGGAAATTTCGCGGGCAGTAAATCCAAAGTGGCGGTAAACGCCAAGTCTTGATAGGGCCGCGTGCCCACCGTCGTGTCGCGGAAAAGGCCGACCAGGACATAATCGCCGCCGGTTTCAACCTGATGGTAAGTATTCAAAAGAGTGTCCCGGACATAATTTCCCCGGCCCGGCAAAGTGTCGAAGCGTTCCACCAACGGAAGTTCCGCCGTCTGACTGACGCGGTAGGATGTCATCAAACTATAACCGCGCTTCCGGTCGGAAAGATGGTTGTTCCATTCTACTTGGTTGAAGTCGTTCACCACGGGGATATCGGAGTAGCGCCCGAGGGGATCCAATACCCATTCCCGATGATTGTGGTACGCATAGAACACGTCCGTGTTGTACGGTCCCAAGGAAAATGCTTCGATCTTTTCGCTCACGCCGATATCCCGGACGGAATCCACAAGCCCAGCAGTCGCCCCGTTATAGTTCGCGGATTGCGCCAATACGTTCAAGCCCGTGGTGAAACTTACCTTGCCGAAAAAAGGCAAGGTCGCCACTTCCAAACCCGGTTCTTGTTTCACGGAATGCGCCACGCCTTGATTCAGGTCGCTCAACCACTCGTTACGGACATAGGTGAAAGTCGGCATGAATCCCGCGCTTTCCCAATGCAGTTTGCCCGCTTGCCGGAAATTGTCGCGCCGGTCCGGAGATCGCGCCAGCTTGGCCTCCGAGGACGCCTCGACAAAGGTTTTGTCGCCGCCCAAACGCGTGGATACTCCCGCGCGCCTCGAAAGGCTTCCATCGGCGGCCTTGGGACTCAGGCTATCCGCGGCGACATCGGCTTCCGCCCGCCCCAATTCCCCGGAAAACAACAAGCGCGAAAACGGCCGCTCTTCCAAGGTCACCCGATCGGACAGAAACCCGCGCTCCGCTACGCGCGCGTCCAGATTCCAGGTTTCCGAAAACCCGCGCGGTTCAATCAGCTGTTTGAAGGAATTGTAATGCGCCGACCTGGATTCGTGATTTAAGACCAGGTCGCTTTGGCCCAAGCCTCCCTTGTCGAGCGGACGTCCCAAAGTGTTTCTGCCTAGGTAACGCGTAGAATACCCCAGGTTGCCCTCATCATCCTTAGACGAATAGAGGTTGCGATCCAATTGCGAGAAAAGCAGCGCGGCCTGGGCGTCCCACCCGGCGAGCTTGAGCCCCAAGTCCGTGGCCAGGGCGGATTGTTGCCTCGGCATCGCGACGATGTGGCCGAGCGAATCGTGATAGGTCGAATCGCCAAGGGCGGCGAAACGTTTTAGGGACGTCGAATCCAGCAGCAGGCTCAAAGGCTTGTCCTTATTTTCGGTTTCGGAAATGGCGCGGACCGACCAGGTCAAGGCCCCGGCCGTGTCCCGCAATTCCCCGGAAGCGAGCGTACGCTGATAATTTTGGTCCGTGTACTGGAACTCCGCGGAAAATAAATTTTCCCCGGTAACCTGAACCGTCTGCAAAAAGTCCAGACGGCCTTCGCTATAGTCGATGGTATAGTCCACGCCGCGTTGCAGGGGCGCACCGTTACGCCACACGCGCTCGGTGCCGGACAAGACCGTGATGAATTGCCTTCCGTCCCGGCCGCGCAGGTAATAGCCGCGCTGCTTTCCGTCGACCCCGCGCAAGGTGTCGCTTTGGTATTGCCCGTCACTGACCGACCAGGAACCCCTGATTCCGTAGGGCCCGCGCGAGTAAGCTCCCTTCACGCCCTCGACCTTGGCGGTGAAACGATCTTCACCTTCCACGCCGTAATCCAGCATATAGTCGCCCAGCACATAACCGTAATGCTTGCCGAACACCTTGACGTATTTGGTGTCGACTTCCTTCAGGGTCGCGGTATTGCCTTCAGGCTGGATGGGAACGCTTTGATCAGACAATTGGCCTTCGAGGAAGACATCTTCGGCGACCTGGCCGTTCAAATTGAGAAACAAGGAAGCGTCCAGTCCCAATCCGCCTCCGCTGCCCACCGATACAGCCATGGACTTGCTTCCCGAGTAGTTCAAACGATACCGCGATGCCGAGCTGTCCTCCCGTCCCTCCGTGAAATCCAGTCGTCCCAGGAACGCGCTGTCCAACGACTGCTCCCGATAGACGGGAACGTCCTCGCGCCGGTACAAGGAGAAAACCGGTTGCGTCAACAAGGGAGTATAAGCCTTTTCCAGGCAAACCGTATCCCCGGTACCCGGAGTCGAGGCCAAGACAATCAAGGAATCGCCCGGCGGGATCATGAAGTCCTGATTGCGCAAAAGGGCCGAACCGTTGCGGAAGACGCGCAGGCGCGATGCGGAACCCAAGCCGGCCTTGCTCCGTAAAGTGTCGCCGAGGATTGTCGAACATTCCCGCGTGCGCATCCAACCGGGCTCAAAGGGTGACGGGGCGGCCCGGATGCAACCGATGCAACCAACGTAAAAGGCGATCAACGCCATGGACATTGACAGCGTGCGAATCATGGCGTTTCAGACCAATGATGACGGGCCATGCAACGGAGGCCTTTCATCGGCCGGAGGTGGGAGCCTGGCCGTTCATGCGCCGCGCAGATGAGTCCGCCGAGATTACGGAATCCGTACTGTCGCAGGGAACCAGTTCCGATCGTTCCGGCGTAAAGCAAAAGCGAATCGGATCCCGGCATTCGGGGCCGCTTCCCAACTCCACCTTCCAATTCGCGTCCTTGGTTGTCGTCAGGATCCGGAGGCCGCCTGGAGCCCCGCCTTGCGAGGCGAAATATTCATCCGACCTGTCGCCACCAGTCTCTCGCAATCCCGTCTCGGGCGCATCCTTCCACGGGCCGACCCGGTTGAAATACCCGTCGAAACAAATTCCGCCGCCACCTTGATTATCCATGCGACAACAAGGTCCTGAAAAATAGGGTTCCCATAAACAGGAGCGTAGCCCCAATGGCAAACGCACGGCATTGCGCAAACGCCAATCGCCCGATCCGCCTTCGTGTTTCATTTCCTCGAATTGCCAGGCCAGTCCTTCCGAATAGTCCAGAAAGGAAAATAATCCGTCGCGGGTCCGGAAGACGCCGCATCGTTCCAAATTCCGATCACGGATCTCCTTGGGAAGCGGCAGGCTGGAAATAAACTGCCCATCGGCATCGTATTGGCACAAACGCTTGCCGGCCCCATCGAGCAAATAAAAATTCCCGTTGGGACCCCATAGGGCTTCGATGGGTTGGAAAGGCTGCGCTGGAGCGGGCAAGGCCAACCAGTTTTCCGGCGCCCACCATTGACCGCGCAGAGCGTCTCCGAATCCGCATAATGCCTTTCCATCGGCTCCGAACCGGACTCGTTTCTGGTATCGCTTTTGGGCGAAATCGAATAGGAAAAGATTGCGTCCCGTAGGCACCAGGGCATCCACGCTCCCGCCCCCGCGTACGGACTGCAAAGCCGAGTGCCCGCAGCCGATTAGCATGACCACTGCGCAGGCCCCAATCCACGTGCGCACACCTTGCACGAGGTGCGCAAAAACCTGCGCAACCACCTTTCGATGCGGTAAAATTCCTTGCGAATGAGGTATTAAAAGGGTTTGCGGAGAGTGGCACATCCGTTGCTTTAACTCCCTGATATGATGAACACGACGATTATCCAGCCGACTGAATCCAAAACCATCGCACCGGAAACCTTCCATAAACTGTACGAGTTATACTTCCCCCTCGTCCACCGGATTTGTAATCGATATACTAAAAACCGGGATGAATCGGCCGACCTGGCCCAGGAGATCTTCCTGAAGGTCCACGGCTCCTTCACGGGATTCGAAGGCCAAGCCCAACCCTCCACCTGGCTCTATCGCGTGTCGGTCAATCACTGCCTGGATTATCTCCGCTGGAAAAAACGCCAGGCGGAAATGCTGACGGGATACGGCGACGAATTATGCTTCCGCGAGCCGCAAGAGACGCCGGTGGACAATCCCGCGAAACGCCTGTTGCGCCGATTGCTGGACGAGATGGACGCGGCCAACCGGCAAGTGGTTTTCCTGCGCTTCGAGGTGGGCTTAACGCATGAGGAGATCAGTGAGATTTGCGGCGTATCCCGCGTGGCGATCACCAAACGCCTTGCGAAATTCCAAGCGAAATTGACCGAGTTGCGCACCGAGCTGACCGAAGAATTGGATACCGTAGGCGCCGAATTGACTGGAGTACAATCCACATCGATGCCGCTTTCCGAGGATTATTAAACCGCCGACTTTGGATTTCCCGCCGAGTTTTTGGCGGGGCTGGCCGACCGCCTCTGGAGATTTCCGGAGTACCCGCGTGGTTCGGCCAGACCCCGCCTCCCCTTGACCACCGGATTGACGCGACCCAGCGGGCCGCGGCCAAGAAGAGCTTCTAAGCGATTCCGAATTCTTTAATTTTATAAAGCAGGGAGCGCCGGCTGATGCCTAAGGCCTCGGCGGTTTGCGTTTTGTTCCAGCGATGTGATTCCAGGGCCTTGAGGATTTCCTCCTGTTCCACCGCCCGCTTTTTTTCGCGGATGGCTTGGCCGGGATTTTTATCCACCGGAGCGGAACTCGCTTCCAATCCGAAAGACAAGGCGTCTCCGGAGGCCAACACCACGGAGCGTTCGATGGCATTGGCCAACTCCCGCACGTTACCGGGCCAAGGATGGGCCAGCAACTCCCGCTCGTTCTCCAGGGTCAATTGATAACGGCATCCATAGCGTTCGTTATAATACGCCAGGAAATTACGGGCCAGCAACAACACGTCGTTTTCCCGATCGCGCAGCGGCGGCAAATCGATGGGGATGATATTGAGCCGGTAATACAAGTCCTCGCGAAAGCGGCCCTGTTTGATTTCTTCTTTCAAATTCTTGTTCGTCGCCGCCAAAAGCCGAAAGTCCACTTTTTGGGTGCGGGTAGCGCCGACGGGTTCCACAATGCGTTCCTGGATCACGCGCAGGAGCTTAACCTGCATGAGCAAGGGCATCTCGCCGATTTCGTCCAGAAAAATGGTGCCGCGATCGGCCAAGGCGAACTTTCCCGGCTTGGCTACAATCGCGCCGGTAAAGGCGCCTTTTTCATGCCCGAACAATTCGCTTTCCAAAAGGTTTTCCGGAATGGCTCCACAATTCACCGCTATAAAAGGCATTTCCGATCGACGGCTCAGATTGTGAATGGCCCGGGATAAAACTTCTTTGCCCGTACCGCTTTCACCGCATAACAACACGGTGGTATCGGCCGCAGCCGCCCTGCGGGCTTTCTCCAAACAGGCCATGAGCGCAGCGCTTTTCCCGACTATGCCTGCCAATGCCGTGTGCGCGGGTCCGGGAGCTTGCGCGGGCAATGCGTCCGCCGTTGCGCCCCGTTCGGCCAAGAGCCGCCTCGCGATATTTCGGATCTCCTGGTTCTCGAAGGGCTTGGTCAGAAAGTCCGAAGCCCCGAAACGCATGGCTTGAACGGCCGTTTCCATCGATCCGTGCGCGGTAATCATCAGGAACTTGATGGCCGGCTGCTCGGTTTTAACTTTATTTAGGAATTCCAATCCGTTCATCCCCGGCATGTGAATATCGCAGATGACGATGTCGAGATTTTCCTCGCGCAGTAAATGCAAAGCCTCTTCCGCCGACCCGGCGTCGTGGATGGAAATTGCTAATGGCTCGAGCGTGGCCTTCAAGATTTCCCGGATATGTTCCTCATCATCGACGATGAGAAACCGGCCGCGACCCGCGTCGGGAACGCTCATGCGCGCGACTCCACGGTATTTCCAGTCTTAAGGATCAAAATGAAACGGGCTCCGGGTTGCTTGGGCTCAAAATACAAATCGCCCCCCATTTCGCGGGCGACTTTGCGAGAAATGGCCAGTCCGAGTCCGGTCCCTTTTGTGGAAGTTGTGAAAAACGGATCGAATATCTTTTTCTGGTTTTCCGGCGTGATGCCCTCTCCGTCGTCCTCGACGGCAACTTCCACGGCAGCATTCCGGCCCCGGACCCGCAATCCCACGGGCTTCCCGGCGGGTTGGTAACGGCGGGCGTTTTGGAAGAGGTTCAGCAGGATTTGCTCCAGCCCCTCTGGATCCGAATGCACGAAGGCGCGCTCGCAATCGGCATGGAAGTTGAGCACCTGGTCTCCGGCCAGGTTTGTTTGTTGGCGGCAAAAGGCCCGCACCGCGTCCACGGCATCGAAGTCCGCAGGACGCGTCAGGAAAGGCCGGGAGAATTGGAGGAACTGTTGGATGACGCCGTTGAGACGGATGGAATCCTTGAGAATCATATCCAGGAATTTCGGGTTGCCTTTCCCCTCCTCCTTAAGCAGCTGGGCCGCGCCGTAAATGCCTTCCAAGGGATTCTTAATTTCATGCGCCACGTTCGCGGCAATGACCGCCCGCTCCTTGGCCTTCAGGGCATTTTCGCCTTCCCGGATGCGCAGGTTGACCAACCGCTTCACGTTATAGACCAGGAAGTAAATCAGGAATGTGAAGACAATCATGTATTGGCCGTTGAAGAACACATAGCTCAGGTTCAACTTGGCTGAGGTGGTATGTTCCACGCCGGTCCCCAGTTCCACCGGGTAGCGCAGGATGAAATAGACGCACAGGGACGTATAGCTCACCGCCGCCGCGACTCCGGCGTAAATGGCCAGATGCAGGCGGTACCGCAGGGCCGCCAGGCCCATGCAGCAGAAATAGTTCAGGAAGGTAGGGACTTTGAGGGCGTAAGCCGGGCCGGCCGTGAATTGGTACAGGAAAATCGTGGCGGTGATCACGGCCATATCCACCGTGGTCGACATGTATTTGAAACGCTGGTTATAGGGCCTTTTGGTCAAATAGAATTGGTAGCCGATGCACCATACCAGCCAGAATCCGCCGCATCCCAGGTTCGCGATATTGGACCAAAACGGATTGCCGGGAGCGTGAATGGACGTTGACAACACCCAGACCAGCACGTAAACGGTGCGGATCACGTTCGAAGACCGCTCGGCCTTGGCTTCGACTTGAAACCAAATATTCCGCCGGCGCTCGATGGGATTTGGCTTCGTGAGGTAAATCACGAATTTCCATAATATATTTTTCAGGGCGTTCATCGAAGTTGCCTCGTCACCGGACTAGGCTCAGGCGGCAATGCGGCTGGCCTCGTCGAGTTGCACGCTCACCAGTTTGGAAATCCCCTTGACTTCCTGAGTCACTCCGTACAACATGTCGGACGCCGCCATGGTCCGCTTATTATGGGTCACCACGATGAACTGGGTTTGATGCGCGAAGCGCCGCAGCAGGTTCACGAAGCGGCCGATATTGGCGTCGTCGAGCGGACCGTCGACCTCGTCCATGATGCAATAGGGCGAGGGACGAACCAAATAAAGGGCGAACAAAAGGGAAATGGCTGTCAGCGCGCGTTCGCCGCCGGACAGCAGGGAAACACCGCGCATTTTTTTACCGGTGGGGCGCGCGTTGATTTCGATTTTCGCGTCCAAAGGATCGACGTTGTCCTCCAGGGCCAATTGCGCTTCGCCGCCCTCGAACAGGCTGGAAAAGACTTCCTGGAAATTTTTCTGGACCACGCCGAAGGTGGCCAGGAATTGCTCCCGCGCCACCTTGTCCAATTTCTTGATGGCCTTTTCGAGCCCGTGGCGCGCCTTGTCGAGATCGGCGAACTGTTTGCCGACCTCGTCGAGTTTGGCTTTCTCGGCTTCGTAATCTTCCAAGGCGCCGGAATTGATATTGCCCAGATTCTTGAGCTTGTCCTTATAGCCGGAAATTTCCTCGACGGCCGTGGCCGCGTCATAGGTCACCTTCTCAAAGGCAAGTTCTTCCGTCCCCGGCTTGAAAGGTTGGGACAAATCCACTTCATGCAATTCGAACATGCGTTCGCGGATATTGGTCATGGCCGCGCGGGCTTGTTCCATTTTCAAAGACGCGTCGTGCCGGCCTTGGGTCACGGAACGCTGCTCGTCGTTCAGGTTGCGGATAATCATGCGCAGTTCGTCCAACCCGCCGACTTTCCGATCGTAAACGGCTTTGGCCTCGTCGCGCTTGGCCTCCTCGCCGGTCATGCGATTGTGCAGGATGTGGACTTGATCGGCCAGGGTTTGCATCCTTTCCTTAAGCTGATCGATAAGCCCGGTCCAGTCCTCCTTTTGGCGGGCATTCTTGGCGATGATTTCCTGTTGTTCGTTGCCGGAACGGTCCAGATACTCGAGCCGCAATTTCAAGGCCTTGCTTTGCGATTCGTTTTGGGACCGATGCTTGTCCAAATCGCGGATGAGATCTTCGAAGCGGGCGCGATCGCCTTCGGCCTTGTGCACGGCTTCCAACGCTTGATGGAATTGGTTTTCCAAAACCCTCCGGGCCTCATCGCCCTCTTCCAACCGCCGGGACATATCCTCCTGGCCGCGGTCCAACTCGACCAATTGCTCGCGCACGGCCTCCAACTTGATGCGGGTCTGTGATTTTTCCCGATCCAAGTTACCGAGCGATGTTCCCAGGTAATTCAACTTCGCGCGCTGCTCCTGCCATTTGCGTTCGGCCTGCTTGAGCTCCTGGCCCATGCCGGCCTGGCCCTGATCCAAAGCCTTGCGTTCCGTATCGACGGCCACGATGCGGGCCGAGAGTTCCTTGCAAGTTACGGTAACTTCCGCGAGACGGGACGCGGTTTGTTCAAGGAGATGCTTGCGCTGGAGCAATCCGGTTTGCTGCATCTTCTGCGCCCCGCCCAAAACCAGCCCGGAAACGTGGGCCATTTCGCCCGTGGGGGTCACGAACCAAATGTCCTGGCCACCCTGGATATTCACCTGGGCGGACAACCCAGCCACGCTGTCCAAGGAATCGACGCGGGCATAATGCCCCAAAGCCAACTCCAGCAAGGGCCGCAAGGAAGTATCGCTGCCCACGGAGTCGATGACCCAACCCTGGAAGCCCGCCTGGCCTTTCAAGTCCGGCCGCGAACGGCGGAATTCCGCCCCGCCGATGGCGGACCCGCCCATGGCGGACCCGCCCGCCGCGAACAGGAAGGCCTCGCCCTTTTCGGCGCGCTGCAACTCTTGCAGCAATGCCTTGCCGGCCTGCTCGTCCTTGGCCACTAGGGTTTGCAAAAATCGACCCAGGCATTTTTCCGCGACCAATACGGCGTCATCCGGCACTTCCACGGCATCGGCCAGCAAAGAAGCGATTTGATCCTTGGCTTTGTCCAGCAAATGTTGCACACCCCCGTCGACGCCTTCCATGCTTTCCTGCAGACCCTTGAGCATGGCATGGCGTGTTTCCAAAGCCACCCGCTCCGAATTCCGCTCGCGCTCCTCCGCGCGCAACGCGTCTAAATCCTTGGACAATTGCACCTGCCGCTTCGACGTATCGCTGATCTTACCGCCTAGGTCGGCGACTTGGCCTTCTAAGGCTTTGACATCGGCTTCCAGAATGCGCTGTTCCTCCGAGAAGGTCAGGAATTTTTCCGTGGCGTCCTGCAAGGCGGCGTCCAATTCGCCCTCGTCTTCGCGCAAATGGGTCAACTGCGTATTCGCCGAACCCGCGCGATTGCGCAAGGCGGACAAGTCTTCCAAGGATTGCAAACGCTCTTCGGCCAACTCGTCGGCGCGACGGCGTTTCTCGGCATAAGCGGCGTGCAAGCGCGCTTTTTCCTCACCATGTCCTTGTGACAGTCCGGCCAACTCGACCTTCTCAATTTCCAGGCGGGCGATCTCGGCATGATCTTGTTGCTTCTCGGCGTTGATCTCCCCGATGCGGCGACCGGCGGCTTCGCTTTCCTGATCCAACCGTTGCAAGGATTCCGACAGATGTTGGATGCGATCGCGCGAGCGCTCCAAATCGTTTTCCAAGCGCACGACTTCCGATTGGGTCGCCGCCACGATTTGATTCAGTCGCGACAGCTCTTGCTCCTCTTCCAGAATCAGCAGCTTGCCTTCTTCCAGCTTGCTTTCCTGCGTTACAATCTGGGACTGTAACACGCTCATGCGTTGGGAACTCTTTGCGGTCTCCTCCTGCAAAGTCTCGAAGCGGGAAGACATTTCCTGATAAGAGTCCAGATTATAGCTCAGCTCCAAGGACACGTAGGCTTTTTTAAGGTCGCGCCATTTTTCCGCCTTTTTGGCCTGGCGCTCAAACATGTTCACGTTCTGCTGCACGAATTTGAGATTGTCTTCCACGCGCGCCAAATCCAAGGACGTGCGCTCCAATTGGCGCAAGGTCTCTTTCCGCTGTTGCTTGTATTTACTGATACCGGACGCTTCCTCGAACATCACCCGGCGCTCTTCGGCCTTATCGGACAAGATGCTGTCGATCATCTTGGCTTCGATGAGCGAGTAGGACGCAGCGCCCATCCCCGTGTCGTAAAACAAATTATGGATATCCTTGAGCCGGCAGGGTTGGTTGTTGATCAAGTATTCGGTTTCGCCGTTACGGTAAGCGCGGCGCGTGATCATGATTTGGGTGTATTCGGAGGGAAGCACGCCGGAATCGTTATTGATGAGCAGGGAAACTTCCGCGAGATTGAGCGGCGGCTTGTCGGCGGTGCCGGAAAAAATCACGTCTTCCATTTTACTGGAACGCAAAGCCTTGGCGCGTTGCTCGCCTAAAACCCACCGGATCGCATCGATGATATTCGACTTCCCGCATCCGTTCGGACCCACGACGGACGTAATGCCTTCACCGGGAAAATTCACTTCCACTTTATTCGCGAAGGATTTGAATCCGAATATCCGCAGCTTGGATAAGTACATGTATTTCCTCGGTTTGGCTCCTCGCTATTGAGTTTGCTTCGCAAACTCCACGCTCGTCGCTTTCAATAGACTGAAGGGGCCTCCAACTGCCCTGAAACAAGAGGAAAGATAATCATCTAGGCCCCGTAAATCCGGGCTTGGGGCCGATTTAGAAGTCAGAGTCGACAAATTCAACGAGGTCAATCGCTTAGCCGTGATTCCCACATCTTATCAACCGGTTATCCTGAGAAGCGACGCCGGTTATCAATAAATTACCAACCGCTACTTTCTCAATTTATGTGATTATATTGGTGTTCCCCACCCTCAGCCCGGAGAGAGCCATGAGCCCATTGGAAATCCAATCCATCCAGGCCGAAGTCAAATTGATCGAAGCATCTCTGCAAACTTTCGAAGCCATTTTGGAAAACACCAACAATCGCCCCTTGTATGAAGCCTCGCTTTGCCTGGTGGACGCGCTCAAACGGCTGCATGAATTTGATCCGCAATTGGTGAACGCCGCCAACCGGACCCGGATAGAAGAACTTGCCGCCAAGCAAAAGGTCAAGCCGGGACGCGATTACTTCAACACCGGATTCTAATCCGGGGATCAATCACTTGAGGCTGGACATCAAAAAATAGCAGAACAGCAATCCAGTTGGAATATATTGAGGCGTTGAAACCGCTGGAACCCTGATTCTATTGACAAAAACCCCGATTTTTGCTCTTATTTGCACGGCTTTTTTAAAACCAGTACTCATTCGGTACGCATTGGGCGAGCCCCCGTAAAGCCGGCTTATAGCCTTTCGATTGAACCTTCCGCCTCCGGGCATTTCGCAGAGCACTTCCATGAAAAGTTCCCATATCCGCAACGTCGCCATCATCGCACACGTCGACCATGGCAAAACCACCCTCGTCGACGGCCTTTTGCGCCAGAGCGGCGTATTCCGAGACAATCAAGTCGTTTCCGAACGCGTGATGGATTCCAATGATCAGGAACGCGAGCGAGGCATTACCATTTTGTCCAAGAACGCTTCGGTCATGTTCAAGGATTACCTGATCAACATCGTGGACACCCCTGGGCACGCGGATTTCGGCGGACAGGTGGAACGCGTGCTGGGCACGGTGGACGGCGCCTTGCTGATCGTAGACGCCTGGGAAGGCCCGATGGCGCAAACGCGCTTCGTGACCAAAAAGGCTTTGGAAATGGGACTGACTTTGGCCGTGGTCATCAACAAAATCGACCGCGCCGGCTGCGAGCCGCACAAGGCTTTGGACAAGGTATTCGATTTGTTCGTCGAGCTGGGCGCCAACCATGATCAATTGGACTTCGGCCATATCTTCGCCTCCGGCCGCAATGGAACTTGCCGTCGCGAAATGACCGACCCGGACTCCAACCTGCTCCCCTTGTTCGAAATGATCGTGAACCGCATTCCGGCCCCAGAGGTCGGCGATTCGTCCAACAATCCCGTGCTGCAAATCACCAGCTTGGACTTCCAGGAGTTCATGGGCCGTATGGCCGTCGGCCGTTTGCGCCAGGGGACCTTAAAGCCCAACCAGATGGTCACGCATATCAACGCGGACGGGCTGGCGAAGAAAGTCCGCATCACCAAAATCCTGTTCCCCGAAGGCGTCAAGCTGAAGGAAATCGATGAGGCCATCGCGGGCCAAATCGTCGCGCTGTGCGGCATCCCGGATTTCACCCTTGGCGATACGCTGTCGGGCGAAGAAACGCCCATCGCCTTGCCTCGCATCAAGGTGGATCCGCCCACCATCAGCATGAAATTCTCCATCAACGATTCCCCGTTTTGCGGCAAGGACGGCGGACGCTACCTGACCTCCAACCATTTGGCCGAGCGCCTGGAGCGCGAAGCCGTATCCGACGTGGCCCTGCGCATGGTCAAATCCGAAGAGCCCGGCGCGTTCGTCGTGTCCGGCCGCGGCGTGTTGCATCTCTCGGTATTGATCGAAAAGATGCGTCGCGAAGGGTATGAGTTCGCGGTGGGACGCCCCAAGGTGATTACCCATGAAGAAGACGGCGTCACCATGGAGCCGGTGGAAACCATCACCATCGACGTGCCGGAAACCAGCGCCGGCCCCGTCATCGACGAAATCAACAAGCGCAAGGGCGAGATGAAGGACATGCAGCTGGAAGGCACGCAGAACCGGCTCATTTACGACCTCCCGGCGCGCGGTCTCATCGGATTGCGCTCCAAGCTGATGTCGCTTTCCAAAGGTTACGCCGTGTTCCAGCAAATCTTCAAGGGCTATGAGCCCATGAAGGGCCATATCGAACAGCGTACCACCGGTACCCTCATCGCCAAGGAACGCGGGACCACCGTGGCTTACGCCTTGTGGAAGCTGGAAGAGCGCGGCACCATGTTTGTCGGCCCCGGCGTGGATGTGTACACCGGCATGATTGTGGGTGAAAATGCGCGCGGCGAGGATATGGTCATCAACGTGAACAAGGGCAAGCAGCTCACGAACATGCGCACCACGTCCTCCGACGAAGCCACCATACTCACGCCCCATCGCCAAATGTCCCTGGAAGAGTGCCTGGAATTCATCAATGACGATGAGTCCCTGGAAGTGACCCCCAAAGCCGTCCGCATCCGCAAGGTGCTGCTGGAAGAGAACCAACGCAAGCGTTCCGGCTAGGATACCTAGGTCGGAAGCGCCTCAGGTTCCCGTCCGAAACCATTCTTGAAATTAAGGGTCCGCGATATAGTGTCGCGGGCCCTTTTCGTATCATAGAATTGGGATTATGCTATTGTTTAGGAATGCTGGGCGTTCACTTACCATTGTATGCAAACACGAGCCGCCTTTCCGAATGAAGCCGGGGTTCGTTCGGATGGTCGTGATGGTCGTGATGGTCGTGATGGTCGTGATGGCGCTATTGACCGTTTGCTTCCTAAGCGAAGTCCGCGCCGAATCCCCCAAGCCCGCGCGTCCTAAAATCGATTGGATGCAAATCGAGGAAACCGTCGTTCCCATCCGTGAAAATACCACGCGCAATGCGATCATCAAGGGATTCGTGCATAAGGGACAGGTTCTCGCCGTGGAACGCATTACCGATAACTGGGTCAAGGTCAAGGCGAACGATTCCTTGGCGGGCTGGGTTCCAACTACCGCGGTTTCGGCTTCCGGTCCGCCGGTGGACCTCAATCCCAAATTGGCGTGGGATATCCTCATCCTGGTCGTGGCCCTGACCCTGGCGGCCTTCCTGTACCTAAGCGTTTCCCTGGCCCTGAAGCGCAAAGCGGAAAGCCGGGACCGCTCGCGGCAAGCCATGGCGGACATTAAACGCCGCCTCCAGAATAAGATTCAGGTGATGTTTCGTACCGAGCCGCGCATAAAATCCAGCCTGGCGATGAACGAAGTGGATTTGCTGGAGTTCCTCAAAAGCCTGGGTTATGTCGCGAACCTCGAACGCGATCCCGAGCGGCTTTTGGATTCCTGCAAGGCCTTCAAACCGCATCTCATCATCGCCAGCATGGATTTCCTCAACGACGTGGAAAACATGGTCGAGAAGGACGCGCTTCTCATCAACGCCCCTGTGATTTACCTGCATTGCCAAAACATGAAAGCGGAACAACCCAACCGCATCCGGGCCTATCTGGAGCCGAATGCCTCCGACAAGGAATTGGTGGAGGCCATGGCGCGATGTTTGAAAAAGTCCCCGGATCGAATCCGTTATTCCGTGAAGCCCGTGGCGCTCAAAGGAGGAATTCATGCCGGCACCTTGGTCGAACTTCTCCATTTCCTGTCGACGGTAAAAAAAACCGGACGGTTAATGGTGGCTTCCGGCGTGATGCGTGGCGAAGTCATTTTCTACGACGGTGACGTCGCCAAGGCGACTTCTTTGGGACAATCGGGGGCCCAAGCCGTCGAATCCATCTTGGATTTGTTGGACGGAAGCTTCGAGTTCCACGAGCACTCCGCCCCCAACGCAACGGAAGTAAACTTGAACACCCTGAAAATATTGATGGATTGGGCCCAACGCCACGATGAGAGCGACCACCGTACTCGGGCTTGATTTCGGGGAACGCCGCATCGGCGTGGCCTTAAGCGATGTTGGCAAAACCTTGGCGATGGGTTTGACCACCATCGATACGCGCCGTCATCCCGACGTCCTCGCGGTGCTCAAAGGCATCATCACGGAGGAATGTGTTGAAGCCATTGTGGTTGGATATCCCCTGCGGACGGACGGTAAAATCGTCGCCGGAGGAAAAACCGAGGCCGTCGATGCGTTCATCGTGAAATTGGAAGCAGCCTTCGCGTTGCCGGTATATCGTGAAGACGAAAGTTTCACCAGCCAAATGGCCGCGGAAAGTCTGAAAAACCGGAACGGAGGGAAATCGGGTAAAGGGCGCAAGCGCGGCAAACACCGGCACGCCGAGGCGAAAGCGGAAATCGATCGCGTCGCGGCCTGCTATATTCTACAGGACTTTTTAGACCATGGGGCGGCCCGTTGATGCACATTTCTCCTTGCGCGTGGTACTGTTTCGACTTCGCGAATACCGCCGGCTGGACCGTCAAGGATTTGCCGGATAAAACCATGGTCACGGCCAAGGACAACAGCTGTTTCATTGAACTTATCGCCGCGCGGAAAATCAAAAAAGCGGAGGATCTGGAAATCTCGGAATTCCATGAAAATTATTTGCGCGATGAAAAAATCCAGCCTCTGAAAACCGTGATGACCGAAAATGCGTTTAAAATCATTACGATTGTCACACGCGGAATCGGCATCGATGAGCGCTACTGGATCGTATGCCACGCCTTCTGGAACAACTATTGCGCGTTCATCCGCTATCATGGCCAACGCCAGGAAGGCATGGACGCGAAAATCCAGGCCTTTTACGACATCGTGAATTCGCTGCAACCCCTCGCGATGGAATAAGGCCCGGAGCGTCGACCCCTAAATTCCCAGCCTAGGGATGGCGGTAGGCGGCCAGGTTTTTTTTCAGGAAATCGATTTGCATCAGGCTGAGCTGGGTCTGTTTGACCTCGGGGCACTCCTCCGGATGCATCAAATTACTCAAGTCACACCCGGCGGAATCGCAAGAGCCGTAGGCCATGCGCAAGCAGTAAACGTTGCTAGTGCTCCGATCCCACGAAGAAGAGGCGGCGCGCTTGGCCAGCTGGCCCAGATTGCAGAATTTGGTGTCTGGAAAGCCGTCTTCGACATTGGAACCATCTTTGTCCTGAAGCAAGTCATGCTGCGTCGAAACGGTATGGCGTAAACCGAAAAAATGCCCCATCTCATGGGTGGCGGTGACGGCCATTCTGGAAACGGAAGCCTGGTTGGAAAGAATGATGCGGCTTTCTCTGTCCATATCCAGATCGACGACTTCGCGCGGAGCGAACCCCAAAACCTCGCCGACCAAACCTGAAGCAGTATCGGCAACAGAAATGCTATCCACCAAGTAAAGGTGGACGTTGTTGGCAACGCGCTTGCCCGGCAAAGAAACGAAATAACTATTGAAGGGGAAATTCACTGCGGCGGCAGTGGGCTCCACGATATCAAAGGATCCCTTGAGAACGATTTTGAAGGGCGCATAGACAGCCGCCATCGCCGAGAATAGGCTGGAGGCGAAAGCCGCCTTGGCGGTGGAATCGGGAAGTCCGCTCAGCTTGCGGATGAACAACAGGCGCACATTGATCGTGTCCGATGAGATCGGGGCGGTGGAGCGCAGGGCGACATGGCCCAGTCCCTTCACGGCGCTGATGCCATCCGGAACCAGCAATTGGGCGGCGAAAAATTGCGCCGCCGGCTTATTCGAATTCAGGGTGAAAGTTTCCTGGGAACCATCGCTTCTCCCGGACAACGTCGTATACGTACCCGAAATTCCGTCGTTATAATAATACAGCGCCAATTGATCCTGGCTCCGGGCGGTCCGGATGGATAATTGATACGTCTTGCTGGGCTGGAGCACGAAACGTATGCCACGGTCGACCAGATCTCCGGGAAGGGAATCATTGGCGGCGCTGTCATTGACATAGGCGCGTCGGAATAAACTTCCCGAATAATGGTTGGGATTGTCGAGAGAAAAGTTTCCGCAGCCGTAAAGGATGGAAAACCCGAGCGCCAGTATCGCGATGCGGATCAAGTTCGACTTATTTCTCGGCATCGATTTCCTTCTGTAACTCTTCGCGAGTTTTGCGCAGCTCGGCTTTCAACTTATCCCGAATCACCCGGAGACTTTTTTCGTAGCGTCCGTCCTGGAAATCCGGAAAGGCCCAGGGCATAGGCTCAAAACGGCCCCCGGAGTATTTTAACAAGAGGTCGGCGTATACGCCATGGCCAAGATACAATTTGGTCGGACCGCTCTTAAATGAGGCCAACACCACCTTGTCCGGATCCATGTAACCGATGTCCAGATTGAATCGCCTTTTGCCTTCCCGACTCCAATGGGCTTCCAAACGGGCCGCGTCCAGTTTGCGTTCCGGCAGGGTTTCCGGCCCAAAAAGGCCCCTGAAAGCGGCCAAACATCGGTATAGCGGGGTCCCAAACTCTTCCCGATAATAATCCGTGGTTTCAAAAAGCCGCGAAGTTCCGCGGTATTCAATCGGGCCGAAGGCTTGGGCAAGATCCTGCCAAAGCGATTCGGGGGGCCGTGGTTCCGGGCCTAAAACAGCTATCAGCCATTTGCACAAAGGCCTGTCGACACTTGCCATAGTGCCTCAAAGTAGCAACTGACATGGACTTACCCCGCAAAAGGACCTGGGCCGATGAGAACGAAAAGCCGTTTTCACATCGGTGGAATGGGCACGGGAAGCGATGACGACTCCCAATTTCCGTGTCGCCGGATCTTGGTTTTCCGCGCGAAGTTGCAGAAATGCCAAGCAATACCGGGAAAAAATGATAGAATAGTGGCTATCCACATGCGTCGATTCGCCCGCACAGCATTTTTCATCGCCCTGATTACAGGCTGCGCGAGCCGCGCCGTGGTCAAGGGCGCGCTGAGTCCGCAGGAGCGCCAGGAGTATGTCGAACAGACGGGAGCCCTTATACCACAACGGCTTAAGGAGCCTTTCATGGAAGGCAAGCCCACCGAAGGGATGTCGAAGGAAATGATCGTGTTCCTATATGGGCAACCGGATCGCACCGAGAATAATCGCTATGGGATCACGTGGTCGGGCGGCGAAGGCGACGCGCCGCCAACGGCGGACAACCGGGATTCCATTTGGAATTATTTCGGCACGGACAGCGTTTCGATCAAGCGGGGCTTGGTTTTCCGGGGCGACACCTTGGTTCGATTCAACGGAGACCTCGCGAAGTGAATTCAGCCGACTCCCTTGGGAGGCCCGCCATACTTGGCTTCCACGTGATTTTTGTTGATGGCAATGCGAATTTTTTTTATGTAGAATGATGTGCCGATGTATTTGTCTTCTTTAATCAACCTCTAGAAAGGACGTCCATGGCAGAGAAAAGTCTAACCCAGAGTCAAATCGTGGATCAGCTGGCGACGAGCAACGAAATGAGCAAGGTGCAGGTTCGCTCCTTCTTGGAAAGCCAATCCGCCTTGGCTTACAAGAATGCGAAGAACGGTTTCACCATTCCCGGTCTCGGCAAGCTTGTCCTGGTGAACCGCAAGGCTCGCATGGGCCGCAACCCGGCCACGGGTGAAGCCATCAAGATTCCCGCCAAAAAAGTGGTGAAGTTCCGCGTGGCCAAAGCCGCCAAGGAAGCCATCGCCGGCGTAGCCCCGAAGAAGGCCAAGAAAAAGAAATAGCTTTCGTCTTCACCCTCTTCACTCTGAAGGGACCGGCTGAGCCGGTCCCTTTTTTTTGGCTTCACCGCCGCAGCCCCACCCGGAACATATTCTTCTCCTTCAGGGCAATCCTTTGCATAGGGCACGTTAAGGCGATTTCCACCCAAGCGATTCACCGCAAAAGTGCAGTTCCTCACAAACGATACTTTAGGGTAGGCCTAAATTATCGGTCATGCCGCGGCCTATGGAGATCGGAAAAGCCCTCCTTTCCGGAATACCCTGGAGGATAAAACCAATTGAATCCACCCTGAACTGGCGTAGAGCCATCGCCCTTCGCTATCGGTACCAATACGGCTTATATACAGCAGTCCCCGTCCTTTGGGCTTGCCTGGGATCATTTACCACGGGGCTCTGGGCCGATCTGGGCTTTCTGTCGACCCTATTTTTCTTGGAGCTTAGACCCGGCAAGCGGATGGCGCTGCAAAGCCTGGGCTTCACGATTTTCTCCATTTATTTATCGATGGCATCGCCTTCGCATCCAATGCCTGCAAACGTGGAGGCCCATACCATACGTGGAACCCTGGTGGAAGAAACCGGATCAGGGAATCGAACCGCATGGATCCTGGAAACCCAAGAAGGTCGGATCCGGGTGCAAAGTTCTTTTGGATCCCGTTTTGTACCGATGGATCCGATCCCGGAAGGATCCCTGATCGAAGCCAAGGTCACGGCGGACACCGTTCCAGGCCCGACCAATCCCGGCCAATTTGACTTCCGTTCGCATTTGCTTTCCCAAGGCGTCGTCGCCGTGTACAAAACGGACTCCCTGCGCGTGGCGGCTCGGCCCAATTTACTCCATCGTGCCGTGAATGCCCTCAAGGATGGATTATCCGCAGCGTTGAACCATACCTTGCCCCATGCTCCGGAATGCCAACGGGCCTCGGCTCTGGTCAAGGCCTGCCTTTTGGGCGATACCCGGTCTTTAGACGCGGAACTGGTGGAGGATTTCCGAAATAGCGGAATGCTGCATATCATTGCAATCAGCGGGCAGCACATCGGCCTACTCGCCATGATTCTGCTTCAGGTTTGTTCCATTCTTTGGCTGCCTCGCAAGGTAGGCTTCGGCGCGACGGCTTTGGCCGTGGCCGTATACGTCCCGGTTTGCGGCGGCTCCGTCAGCGTCGCGCGCAGCGCCATCATGTTAACCTGCATGTTACCCGGGATTTTTTGGGAAAGGCCCGGCGCGACCATGAACAATCTCGGATGGGCCGCCGTGGCCTGCCTGGTCTGGCGGCCTGAACAAATCCTGAGCCTGGGATTCCAATTGTCCTTCGCCGCGACTTTTTTCCTGGTTGCCTATTCCCGACCCTTCGCCGTGGCCTTGGCCCCATTGCGGCGGCGGCGCGCGGCCCTGGCGGGAATTTACGCGGCCCTTCTCATGAGCGCCGCGTTGTACGCGGGATTGTACCCGATTTTGGCGGCCAGCGTGCATTTGGTTTCCCCGTCCTCGCCACTCGGAAACCTGGTAACCATCCCCGTCAGTTCAGCCATGATCGCGTCCGCGTGCTTGGCGCTGTTGGCCTATCCGTTGCCCCTATTACCCGGCCTATTTGGCGAAGCGGCGGCGGGTTGCGCGCGCGCGCTGTTGGCTTCCGTGCATGCCTTGGCGCATGGTCCCGGGGGCGCTTGTTCGGCGCAAACCCTGGCGACGGGCTGGACGATAATTCTTTTAGCGTGGCTGGTGGCCTTGCCGTTCGCGGTACGCAAGGGACGGGCGAGGCTCCTGTTCGCAATCGGGATGACGCTCATCGCGGGTCGTTGGACCTATGGGCAGATAAGGGATTTCATCCAGGACAAAGCCGTGGTGGAATACCTCGACGTGGGCCAGGGAGACGCGGCCTTATTGCGGTTGCCCGACGCCGTAATCCTGATCGACGCGGGGCCGCCCAATGCCGGACGCGACGTCATTCTTCCCTGCCTGCGCGCGCATGGAATCAACCGCCTCGATAGGGTCATCCTCACCCACCCGGATTTGGATCATTTCGGAGGCTTGGCCTACCTGGCCGCGCGGTTTTCCATTGGTATGGTTGTCTATCCCGGAATCGAAGGCGAATCCCAAGCTTGGCTGGACCTGCGCAATATCCTGAAAGAGCGGGGCATACCGGTTTCGGCCGTGCGAACCGGCGACACGCTGTACCGTTACACCGAGGTTACCTTGCGCGTTTTGGCGCCGGCCTTTGCGGGCCAGTTCCCGGATAAGAACGACAACTCGGTGATCGCTTTGTTGGAACGCCGGGGCCGGAAATTCCTCTTCACGGGCGACATGGGGGTTCCGGAAACGGAATTCCTCATGCGCGCGTCCCGGGAGGATATCCAAGGCGCCGTCCTCAAAATTCCTCATCATGGCAGCGACCGCTCCAATTGCCTGGGATTTCTCCGCGACTTGCATCCCGAACGCGCCATCATTTCCGTGGGGAGACACAACCGGTTCGGCCATCCCGGTTTGTTGACGGTAAAATCACTCGACAGCTTGGAGATTCCGACGCTCCGGACCTCGCAAAGGGGCGCGATCCGTTGCGAAATGATCGGTCGATCAAACTCAGCTTCGCCACAGTGGTCATCCATTCTTGATGCCAATGGAGTTGACTCCTATCGCCGGGGGGCCGACTGGGACTAGCGCCGCCGTCGCTGGATCCCGGCCGCCCAGGATTCGGTTTACGTCCATCTTTTATAAATTGAACGCATGCCAGGACTTTTCGAAAACACCAACCCGGATCATCTTCGCAAGATTTTCGAGGCCACGGACATCCGCCGAGTGCCTATGACGGGAATCGTTTCCGGATACCATACCCTACCCTTCACCTTGGTGGGGCCGAATGACGAAAGCGACGCGGCGGACGCGCCGAAAAATCCCGGCTCCCTGAAACTTACGGGCAAGATTTCCGTAAGCCCAAAACTGGTGGTTTCCATTTCACCCAACGATGAACGGTTCGCGGAAATTTTTCCTGAATCCGAACCCTTCATGGATCGCAGCTTGGTGGGAAGAATGTTTTCCTTCAGTACGGCCTATCGCCGCAACCACCGCATCCGCAATGAAAATCTTTCCGTGGAAGCCTACCCCGATCCATCGCTCGACTTATTGGAAAAGGTGATGACGGAAATCCAACGCGGCGAAATCATCAACATGGGCGTCATTTGGTGCCCGCAGCCGCGCTTTTATCCGATCAGCCTGGAACGTTTCATCTCCGCCGTCGTGGTTCGCGAATTGGGTTAAGGGTATTTTTAAATCGCAATTTGGCGCGCTACCCCATGAGCCGCAACCCTTTTACCCGTCCTTCTTTGTTGAAGTGACGACTCAAGTGCGTATTTGACAAAACCTTCAGTCAACACCTTCCCAATTTTGAATGATTCAGTTCATTTTAAACTTGGTAGCGCGGCACGCGCCGTGCATATTCAATAGGTATCAGCATCAACCTAGCCTGGAGGATGATATGTTCGGAAGGAAGAAGGAAAAGGTCAAGGAAGTCACACTGGATGATGTCAAGCCCCTGCACCCGGACGCCTACCCGGGACAATCTTTAAGGAGCCGCCTGGATTCGCGCCGGGAATGGCTGCGGGAAGTGCATACGCATTCGCCCGCCGAAGCCATTGTCGACAACAACCTGGGGTCTGCCGAGGCCTGATTCGAAGCGGGTTCTCGCCCTGGCGGGAATTGGGTTTAGGTGTTATAGGCCTAAAGGGCTATGGTCAGAACCCGTGAATTGCGATCCGTGTTGTAAGCCGCCTGTTTTTCGGGTGGTAAGGTGGACATCGGAGCCTCGCGGAATCCGATACGCATGAAGAAGTCGCTGGTTTGGGTGGTGAGCAGGAAAACCGTTTTGACCCCGCTCTTCCTGGCCCGATCCAGGAGATAGGAAACGATTTTCCGACCGGTGCCTTGTCCGGTCTGGTTGGAATCAACCACCACGGCATGCAACTCGGCGGACTTGTCCGGGTAGAGATGCAATCCGGCGCAGCCGTGCAGAGTGTCGTCGATTTTGTAAACGGCGAACTCCTCCAAGTCCTGTCCGATGCTCTCCGCAGTCCTTTGGATCAGGATTCCCGCTTCCACGTAAGGCTGCATGATGCGCAAGATTTCCGGTATGTCGGACGGCTGCGCGGCGCGGATCTTATCGTACTGGTTGGCGTAAAACATGGTGCCATGCCCCACGCTGGAAAAAATTTCCTGGAGCAGGATGCCGTCCTGGGAACCGTCGATGAAATGGACCCGATCAACGCCGGCTGCGCAAGCGTCCATGGCCAGCGAAACCAATTCCCGATGTTCCGGCCGTAACGATTGTGAATAATCGCGCAGCAGGATATTGCCTTCCTCGATGTCCAGATTGGAAAAAAAGCCGGAGTCGATTTCGCCCGCATCCGCGAAGGAACATCCCGCGATGACGGGAATGCCCGGTTCGGATCCAATGAAGAAAAGCTTGGAGGCGCGCATGGCCTTGGCGATGGACATGGCCAATTCATTACTGGAGAGGTTGTAATCCCGGCCCACCAGATTCCACCCGATATTCGGCACGATGGGAATGAGCCCGTCCTGCACCATATTGTCGATCAGTTGCACATCGACTTTTTCCACGCGGCCCGTATGCTTATAATCCAAACCGTTGAGCACGCCGATGGCGCGTGCGCGCACCCAGTTACCGACCACGCCGTGGGCGCCGTTTTCGGACAAAAGGGAAATCAGCGCGTTGGTCACGTTCGAAGCGCCCAACTTAACCAGGGGCATGGCCTCTTCGGAAGTGATGCGCACCTCGTCCTTCATGGGCGAGGAAACCCGGTAGGTTTTCAGGACCTTGTCGATGGAATGCTTGGCGCCGGGCACCAGGATGACGCGAATGCCGGTCTGCTGAAGCAATACGATGTCCTTGATGAGCATGGAAAAAAGCGGCCGGCTCATCAGCACGTCGTCGATTTTTAACACGAACACTTGGTTACGGTAACGGCGGAGATACCCAAACACCTCGCGTATGCCTTGGATGGGCGTGCTTCCGGCGGCGGCTTGCGCCGGGTTCCGGTGGGCCGTTTTCTTACCGTTGGGTTCCGTCAATTTGGCTTCCTCCTCGGCATCAAAATAGGAATTCCGGGGAAGGCAAGGAGCGCCGGGCCTGCGCCAAGCCCGCAGCTGCGTCTTCGGCGGCGCCGGACAGCCAGAGAAATACGCCGATGTGATATTGTAGCGCGGTCCAGAGGGGATTTTCCGCCACGATGATTTTTTCATCACGGTGAAAACCGGGAGCACCGACGCCGTCGGCGGCCAATCCCAGCCAAGCGGGCCAATCCGAGAAGCGGCCCAGCGTATAGATTTCCGGGGACAATTCCAGTCCCAGGACCTGCGGCGACACCGAAGTTTCCCGGATGCCGGCCTTGTCGATCAGAACCATTTCCGTTTCCTTATGCAGCACCAAATCCACCGTGCCGTGATTGCCGAGCAGGATGGCGCCGGTTTGTCCTACGTGCTGGAGCGTTTCCGCGAGCCGCAAGGCATAGTGTTTATGGGAAATGCCGAGTACCAAGGGAGAAGCTGGCCACGGATTCACCAATTTTTCCGCCGTATGCAAACAAGAACGGAACCCCAATTGCGCGCGCAATCCATCCAAAGCGGACAGACCGGATATCCAGTCCCGGCAATCGACACGCTGCGGAGCCGACGCGGTGAATACCGCTTGCGCCAACTCCCTGCTTTGGTCGAACGAAATGCGGTTGCCGCTGAGAACGGGTTCACTGCGCACCAAGCCCACGCCCACGCCGAAGCGGCTCAGGGCATGCGCCGCCAATAGCGACACCAAGCCGCCTTTACGCGCAGTGTCGGAAGCGAGATTGAGGGCCAGCGTCGGAGCTTCCGGCTGCAAGGAGGGCGCGACTCCTGCGGGACGCTGAGCCGCAGAAGTCTTGCCGCGTTCCATGAAGACTTCGGCCAAAGCGTTCAATTCGTGATGCGTCAATTCCTTGATGCGCAAGGCTTGGAGAAACGCGCCGAATTGAGCCGGTAGAAAAGCTCCGTCCAACAAAGCCGCAAAGGCGACCTTGGCCTCCGGGAAAGTCAAATCCTGGGACAAGGATTTCCCCTTGCCCACCTTCTTCACGAAATCAACGGGCGTCGCCGCCGCTTGGGCTTTGGGCCTCGATGTGTGCAATCCGTCGGTCATGCGCCTTCCCTTCCGGTGGAAATCTAGTCAACCCTCCGTCGTCCGTGATTTGCAAGTCTCGCCGGAGTTTGTCATTTTAATGCCATGAATGCCTCCGACGACACGGCCCGGAAGGGTTCTCTCTTCCACAAATCCACGTTCTTGATTTACCTCCTGCTGATTTCCGGCGTGTTCCTGTTCATGCTGCGGCCCTTTCTGATGGCGGTTTTCCTGGGCGCCATATTTTGCGGGCTTACCTATCCGCTCTACCGATACATGCTCCGCAAGGTGAAAAAGCCCGTCTTCGCGTCGCTGTTGACCTTGCTTTCCCTCCTGCTGGTGCTCGTGCTGCCGCTGGCCGCCGTCGGGTCCATGGCTTATCAGGAAGCCGTCGGTTTTTTCGCCTCCTTGGACATCAACACCCTGCGTTCCCGCCTGGAAGGTTTGTTGCAAGCGTTGCGCGGCCGCTTCCCGGATTTGTTGCATCAGGTGAACGCCCAGGATCTTTCCGGCATGACGCTGGACGCGCTGCAGAACGGGGGGCAATTCCTGCTCAAGCATAGCGCGGATATTTCACTTTCCGTGGCCGGCAATCTCGTCAGCTTTTTCCTCATGCTCTTCATCATGTTCTACTTCTACATAGACGGTCCGCGCATCCTGCAACGGGCCATCACATGGTCGCCGCTCGAGGACAAATACGAACTGGTCTTGATCGAGAAATTCGTCTCCGTCAGCAAAGGCACGCTCAAAGGCATTATGGTCGTGGGATTGCTGCAAGGCCTGATCGGCGGCATTCTCCTGGCGTCCGTCGGATTCCACTCCCCGATTTTCCTGGGCGTCTTGATGGTGTTCAGCAGCATCATTCCCGCCCTGGGGACGGCCTTGGTCTGGGGCCCGTCGGCGCTGTTCCTTTTGGCCGAAGGGCGATGGGTCGCGGCCATGATCGTCGTCCTGGTCGGAATCTTCGTCATTTCCAGCGTGGACAATTTGGTGCGTCCCAAAATCGTGGGAAAGGACATCCAGATGCATGACCTGATGGTATTGCTCAGCACTTTGGGAGGCTTGACGCTTTTCGGACTTCCCGGTCTCATCATCGGACCCATCCTCGCTTCGTTGTTCCTTTCCGTATGGACTATTTTCGAAGAAGTGTTCGCCGAGGAAATCGCGCTCAATAAGGATCCGAATTAGCCCGAATTCAATTCTGGACCGCCTCCCCCGCATTTCCCTATAATGTCGACATGAAGGAAAGACGCGAATCGCTCATCCCCATTCCACCGGATTGGAAGCCCGAAGCCATGGCTCGGATTATTGAACGCGAAGCGGAAAAATGGTGGGACGAGGGTTGGGTATTTCTACGCGCCGACACCGATAAGCTGATGGAGTCGGTTTGCCTCTTTTTCGAGCGGACGGTCTTCCTCGATTCCGAGGGTTCGCATTTGGAAGGTTTGCGAGAAGACTAGAGTGTGGTTCCGGTCCGCCGCTCAGACATCCACTTTGTAGTTCAGATCCAATTCATCGCCCGTTTTCCCGCGAATGCCCCAGCAATACTTCGGAGGAGCGAAAACCGTGATTTCCACATCGTTGGGATGCAATCCCATCCGGCCGCTTATGCCCGCCATGATGGCCTTCAACAACCCCTTGATGGTTTCCGGAGCTCGGCCTTCGAACATCACGATTTCGATAAGCGTATAATGCGAGGTGCGATCCGCCGGAAATAGGAAATCCTCCGGCTCCAAAGCCAGGAATCGTTGGAACTTTTTGTCCGCCGGCAGCCCCAGGCACGCTATCAGCGCCGAGTGGATGATATCCGAGATCACGCCGCGATGTTCGCGCAAATGCGATTTCAATCCATAGATTTTTACCTGGGCCATCGTTTCCTCCTTAACCGGGCTTCCGAATCCGGTTCACCAGATTTTGCGGCGAATCAATTCTCCGCCCCTTCGGCATTCCACTAGAAAAGCGAAAGCGTCGCGTCGAAAATTTTCGGCCTTTCGCTCGCCCCATTCTACGCATTGGTTCGCGGATGCGAATCGTTTGCGGCGCACCACCCATTTTCCTGCGTCTACGCGAAAGGCCCCCATCCAGTCCGAATCTTCCCTTGCGGCTAGGGAATCCGTTCCCTCGGCCCTGCCCACAATCGCAATCACCGGCGTCGGCGGCGATCCCCGCTCCGGCATCGTAGGTGACGTAGGTGACAAAGAGGATGTGTCGATTTTCACCGGAACCGGAGGCGCAATGCAAATGATGGCGGGGTCCGCCTTGCCTGGGGCCCGCTCCGGCGCAGGATTTTCCGCCAGCGGAATCCAAGTCTCACCGGCGGGCTCAATCACCAGGCTGTCCGCGGCGGATGATTTCGAAACTTCCACCGTCGTGTCCGGTCCATAGCGGGACAAAATCATTTGCAGGCGGATTTGGCGATAGCGATCGAATAAATGTTTTTGGGACGAGGCGTGGATGCAACGGGCCAGGATGCGCGTGGTGTCCGCGGACGGGGCATAGCGGCGGATTTTCCCGTTCGGCGTGAAGATGGAACTGTCTTTTTCGAATCCGTTGAACTCAAAATCGTTGGCGCTGTCGGCCCGGCCGTTGATGGTCGTCAGCAAAGCCTGGTCTCCGGGATTGCGCGCGATCAACACTTCCACGTCACGTTTTTCCAGGCGCAATTGTTTGGCGCTCAGGGCCTGGGGTTCCAAATATCCGAAGCGGGATCCATAGGGATTGTCCGGCCTCGGCGGGGGCGCGTCGCGATGATCGCATGGAGCGCCGCAGTAGGGAGCCGCGCAGGCCAGCACGGCCAGGCTCCAGAGCCAAGAGAACCGCATGCCTTTCAGGTTTCCCGCGCCATTTCCACGAGCTTGGCGGTGGTTTCCAGATTGCGCGTGGTGGCGGGCACACACAGCTTTTTTTCAAAAAAGGCGTTGGACAAATCCGTTTTTCCGTAGCCCGATCGGCAGAGGAGATAAACCTGGCGACCTGATAGGGTGAATTCATCCGCCTTCAGGGGATTTTTTTTCAACGCTTCTACGGCGGCTCGGTCCGGCGTCGCCGCCAGGTAGGTGATATAGAGGCGCACCTCGCGCCAACCGAGCCCTTCGCACACGCCGCGCAATTTTTCCATGGGGATGGATTTCTGGCCGCTCACGTTGATGCCGCGCAATAAGGCGACGAAGCTTCGCGAGACGGATTTTTTTCCGGATGCCGGTTTCGTGACGGTGGCCGGTATTTTTTGGGTACGCGTTGCGCCGCGCTGGAGTGTGGGCATGTTTTTTCCGTAATCGCCTTGGATAAAAATAGTCATTCCGCCGCGTCGATGTTCGCGGCGCTGAGGATGGCCCCGAAACCCGAACGCTTCCGGATCTTGGCCATGGCTTCGCCGATGGCGCGCTGACGGCTCACTGCGTCGGTTTCGAACAAGTCGGTTTGACCCGTGGCACGCGCGGGCTTGGGCACGGACAAGGACATCGAGCGCAGGGATACGCGCCGCACATGCAAGGCCAGGAAACCACTCAGGGCCAGCTCTGAGAGGGGAACGAAATCCGCCGTGGGCGGGTGTACGACCAGGGTTTTGCGCGTGGATTTTCCATCGGCATAACGCAGAATCACCGCGACCTTGCCCGCCAGCGCGCCCGAGGCGCGCAAGCGGAAAACCAGCTTGTCGGCCGTCAGGCGCACCTGCCGCGCAAGCACGTCTTCGTCATGGATGTCCTCCAGGAAAACCGTCTCGGCCTGCAGCGCCGTGCGCGGCCGCTTGGATTCCTCCAGGTCCAGCCCGCAGGCGACGGTGAACAGTTTGTCGCCCTCGTCGCCGAAGCGCGTCTCCAGGGCCTTGCGGCCCAGGGATTGGATTTGGCCCACGCTGTGCAGGGCATAGCGGCGGATGCGGTCGCGGCATTGCGGCGATAACCCGGGCAGGCATTCGGGCGGCAGCGGCGCCAACGTTTCGGCTTCCCGGCCCGGCAGGCAGATGCCGACGCCCAGGCCGCGTTCCAGCGCCTGGCGCGCCATGACCTTGGCCATGAGCCGCGTGGCGGCGGCGCCGACGGACAACTCTTCCAGGCCGGTGACGGCCAGCGCGTCGTTCCGGAAACGCGCAGCCAGCGCATCCATCGCCAGCGCGCGCGCTCCGGGCGTGCCCATCATGTCCAGCACCGCGCGACCCCGCGCCACGTCGAACTCGGGCGTATAGCTCAGGCATAGGCCGCGTAGCGCGTCGCTAACGGAATCCTCCCCCGCCTGATCGCGGAACACGGTCGTTATCCGGCGGAAGCGCCGACGCACGGCGGCCAACAGCATGCCGACCCGCAGACCCAATTCGCGCGCGGCGCGCGGGCAGGCGATCACGACGGTCTTATGGCTATCCGGATCCTGGTTGATGACCACGAACGGCCGGCCGCGCAAAGCCGGATCGCGGGCGGCCAAAGCCTGGGCGGCGAACTCCTCGGCTTCCAGGGCCAGGAACAACGGCGGCGGCTCCACGGACGGCGATGCCTGGACCTGCGGCGGCGCGCCGGGCATCCACCCGCTGGCTGGAATTCGTCCGTCTCCGGGCGTCGAAATCTTCGGCATGAGCCGTCCTCATCAAGCCGCGAGCGTTTCCGCACGCTGTGGGCCAGCACTCCGTGCGGCCGCACCAGCATAGGTGGGATAGTTCTTGAGCCCCTCACGCAGCCGTCGCGAGGCCAATTCGAAGTTCACCTGGTTGGGCAACCACTCCGCGACGCGCACGGAATCGGCCTCCACCGAATACGTTCCCGAGTCCTCGCTTACCTTGCCCCAGATTTCCAACAAGTTTCCGCTGAAAGGCACTTGCCCAACCAGCACATCGTTCCAACGCTCCAACGATTGCGGCCAGAAAATCACGTCCACCGTGCCCGTCTTGTCCCCCAACGTCAGGAACTTCATGTATCGCTCGCCTCGATCGCCGCGTTCAGAATGAACGCCACGCTCGCTTCGAACGTCGTATTCGCCCATGCCGCCCGCCACGGGATGCAGCCGATCGGTCATGGGGATGCCGAACACCTTAACGCGCCGCCCCACATGGCGGCCCAAATCCGTGGCGCGCACGGCGTCGCGGGCCAGCGCATGATCCTCCACCACGTCCAGCAGATTGGCCGACAACACATAGCCCAGCATGCGTAGTTCATTGAGGCAACGCTGCATCAGCGGATACTCCCGAAGCGCCGGAACATCGAACAGCTTGGCGGCGACGATTGCGGACTCCGCCGGACTTGCGGCCAAGGACGCGGCATCCCGCATGGCCGGGGCCGGAACGGAAACCGCAGTTGCATCCCGCGCGGCAACATCCCGGCCTTGGGTAACTTCCATGTGACCTTGGGGCGCGAAGAGATCGACCTGGGAATCCCCCGCCTTTCCGTAGACCGCGTCCAGCAAGTACAACAGCTCCGGCTGGGTCATGCCGAAACAGCCCATGCCGCCCGCCAGGATCAGGTTCTCGGCTTCGCGCTTATGCAAGGGCACGCGGCGCAGCAAATCGGGCAGGTTCAGGAAGGGGCCTTCGGCCTCGCGTTCCTGTACCATCACCTTGAGCGCCGCCTCGCGACAATGGCGCACGGGAAGCAGGCCGGGCCGAATCCAATCGTCCTTGCCGAAGTATTGCAGCCGCGACGCGTTGATATCCAGGGGCAGGATGCGCAGGCCGCAGCGCCGGGCCTCGTCCAGGTACACGTCGCGCGTATAGAAACCGTGATGGTTGCTGATCACCGAGGACAGGAACTGCGCGGGGAAATGCGCCTTGAGATGGGCGCATTGGAAGGACAACTCCGCGTAGCTGGCGCTGTGCGATTTGCAGAACGAGAATCCGGAAAAGGACGAAACGCGCTTCCACAGTTCCTCGGCGGCGACAGATTCCATGCCCTGGGTCTGGCCGCATCCCTCGATAAAGGCCCGGCGGATGGCGGCCCATTCAACCTGCTCCGGCGCGCCCTCATGCTGGCTGTTCATCATCTTGCGGATGCGGTCGGACAGTTTGAACGACAATCCCGCGATCTCATGGCAGATGCGGATCACGTCCTCCTGGAAGGCGCAGACGTCGTGCGTCTCCGCCAAAACGCGTTGCAGCGATGGATGCAGGTATTCCCAATTCCGGATGCCTTGTTTCATGTCGCGATGCCTTTCCACGAAGGTTTTGCAATAGGCCGTGCCCGCCGGCCGGATGAGGCTGGAAGTGATGACGATTTCCGCGAACGTCTCCGCCCCGGCCTTCTGGTTGAGGCGCATCTGGGCCGGGCTCTCGATGTAAAAGATGCCGCGCGTCCGGCCCGCGCCGATCATTTTGCGCACGTCCGGATCGCGGAAACATTTTTGCACGTCCCAGACTTCCGGATCGGGCAGCTTGGCCGCATGGATTTGCGCCAACGCATCCCGCAGCACGGACAGGGAGCCGTTCCCGAGCAGATCGAATTTGATCAGCCCCAGCTCGTCGATGCCGTTGTGCATGTCGATTTGCGTGATAAGGCGCCCCGGCGAACCGTCAGGGCCGGTTCGCTTCGAATATTCGCATGCCACGTGCCTCCAGATGGGCTGGTTGGTCACGATGAGGCCGCCCGGATGCTGGCCCAAAAAGCGCGGGGTCTGGTGCAGGCGGCGCGCCCACGCTTCGATGTTCCGGATTTCCGCGTCGTCCAGGCGGCGGTCCTGCGTCGCGCGGCTGTCGAGCACGGCGGTGACCTGCGCCTCCGAATAGCCGAACACCTTGGCCACCTCTCGGAAGGCGGAGCGGTGGATGAAACGGTTGGTCGTGCAGGTGATGGCCACGCGGTCGCGGCCGAACATCTTGACCATTTGCTTCAGCGCCAGATCGCGCTCGTCCCAGCCGAAATCCAGATCCGCGTCCGGCGGCGCGGCGCGATCCTCGTTGAGGAAGCGCTGGAAATACAGGTTGAGCGCGATGGGATCGAGGTTGCACACGCCCAGGTTGAAGAAGGTGATGGAGTTCGCCCCGCTGCCGCGCAGGATGGAACAGTCGCGCGCGCGGCGGTACGGGCCGCGCAAGGCCTTTCCCGCCCAGTCGCGGATTTTCTTGACCATGAGGAAGTAGGACGAATAGCCGAGCTTGGCGATGACCCTGAGCTCCATCTCCTGGATGCGCCGGGCCTCGGTGAACTCCGGCTTGCCGCCGTACTTGCGCCACAGCCCGCGGCAGGCCAGCTTGGCCAGATAGGTATCCGGCGTGTAACCCCGGGGCACGGCGATTTCCGGCATGATCCACCGGCCCATGGGCGGCCTCGCGTCGCAGTCGGCGGCGATATCGGCGGCGTTGCGCAGGGCGTCGGGACGATCGAAAAACAAGTCTTCCATGGCCGCGGGACCTTGCAGCCAGGCGCCCTCCGGGGCGGTCTCGCCCGGGCGCAGGCGCGACAGCGTGGAGTTCAAATCGATGGCGCGCACGACGCGGTGCAGTTCGAAATCGGCGCGCTCCAGGAAATGGCAATCGCCCGAAGCCGCCACGGGCAGGCCCAGTTCGCCGCACAGGGTTTCCAGGCCCCGGCTGCGCGCCCGCGACTCGGGGCTGTGGCGCACGAGTTCACCGTACAGGCGGGCCGCGTTGGGACTTTCCGCCAAAACGCGCAGGCAACGCTCGAAAGCCGTGAGGAATATCAGGTTGGGCCAGTCCCGGGAGAATGCCTGGGCGAAAGTAAATTCGGACGGGCGCATCTGGCGGCGGGAGATCAATTCGCAAAGGTCCCCGTAGCCGTCCGCGTTGCGCACCAGTAACACCACGGTTACCCCAGGGCGCGCCGCTTCGTCCAACTCGGCGCCCAGCACGGGGCGGATGCCCAGTGCGCGGCATTCCTTGTGGAAGCGGATAAGGCCGCTCATGCGGTTGGTGTCGGTCAGGGCCAGCGCCCGGAACCCCAGGGCCTTGGCCTTGGCCGCCAGCGCTTCCGGCGAGGGCAGACCGGAGAGCAACGAAAAGTGCGAGCGGGCATGCAGGTGGACGAAGCCATATCGATTCAGGGGGTCTTTATCCATACTGCACAAATGTACAGTATTTTTCGCACAAGGATCAAGTCGTTGAATTCAGCGGATTTTCGAGGGTTGATTGGAGGATTTTGGGAGGTCGAAAGGGAGTGAATGCATTCCCAGAACCATTACCAGGACCCAGGTGGATATACGAGGAGTGAATTAAAGCACCAAAAATATAGTTAATATCACCTATAAAATTGGTATATAATAAATCATGCTGGCCGCCCTATTTGGCTCTCCATTGCGGGAAAAAATTCTGTTGTATGTCACCGAATGCGGAGAAGCCTATAGCCTGGAGCTGGCAAAAAATTTCGGGGCCAGCCTGTTCGCCGTGCAAAGCCAAATGCGCGGCCTGGAAGAAATGGGAATTCTCGTAAGCAGAAATGTCGGCAAAACCCGATTATTCACCCTAAATCCACGGTATTACTTACTCAGCGAACTCACCGCCCTGCTCAGAAAAGACTTTCAAACCCTGCCTGCGGATGAAGTCCAGACCTACTACCGCCCGCGCAGACGGCCGAGGCGATCGGGGAAACCTGGATGAAAAGGAAAATGGGCTTAGTAGAATTGGCGCAGTACACCTATCGTGGGTTGCAACGCCAAGGCATTGAAGTCGTTTTGTCGGGCGGCGCATGCGTTTCGATATATACCCAAAATGCTTATCAATCCTGGGATCTCGATTTTATCCGCGAGTTGCACGTCGCGTTCGAAATCGTCTCCGTCGCAATGGAAACAATGGGTTTCGAAAGAAAAGGCCGGCACTTCATCCATCCCGACAGCGAATTTTTTGTCGAATTCCCGCCGCCGCCTCTTACGGTGGGAGAAGAGAAACCGACCACTATCAAAACCCATATGTTGCGGACGCCACTGGGAAAATTTTCCATAAAAATGTTGTCGCCGACCGACTGCGTGAAAGACAGGCTATGCGGTTACTACTACTGGAACGACAAACAATGCTTGGACCAAGCCCTATTGGTATCGCAAGCAAAGAAAATTGATTTGCAAGACATTGAAAATTGGTCCCAAAGGGAAAAAATGACCGGAAAATTTTTGGAATTCAAACGCGAATTAAAGATAGGCCGGAACGCAAAAATAACCAAAAAGAAACCTCGCTGATAACGGTAGGTTACCCTAATCGCGTCATACGCGCTTTGCCCCGGAAACGGATTCGAGGAAATCGATTTTCCGCTTCACCATCCATAAAGGAAAAAACCCGACGACGCCGAACGAGCAATCAATCAGGGTCCAGAACCAGGGAATCGATCGGATGGGCGCGCAAATCAAGGCCAGGGGAATTACCGCCGCGCAAGCGAGTAGCCCGAAATCGACTACCCATTTGTTGCGAATCGGATCACGAATTGGACCAAGAAATGCCGTCGCGATCACCAGATGCGCGAAGGCGAGCCAATCCGTGCCGTAAGCCATGAAAGGATACTGCTTCCCCGTGGCCTCAACGCCCGCATAGACGCGCGAAATCCACTCCCCTACCACCGGTAACAGACGCCCCAGCGAAGCATCCGAACCGCAATAAGCATTCAAAAAGCACAGTTCCGTGGCGAGGGGAAAGGCCGTGATGCCGCTCAATGCCAATCCGATCATGAAAAGGATCAACCAGAAACGAATCGATTTCAACGCAGCCTCATCAAGGGATGTTTCCCGCATATTGTCTCCCATTCTTGCCTAAATATTTTTCCAAACATTACAACAATCATATCTAACGCTTAAGCGACGCGCCCCAGGCCAAGAATGGCGCCCACAACAACAACCCCAGGGCCACACCGGCATTCCGATGCCGCCGTATTTTCAAGGCTAGAACCCTTGGCATCCAAAGTAAGGGCGAAAGAATCGCGATCTCAATCAGCAGATTTATATAAAGATACCGATTGAACGGATCCAGCCTTCCCGCCGCGGGAAGGATTCCGAAGGGCAATTTGTATAAATGATCCGAAAAAGGCCATAGCCAGGGATTGGCGCAAATACCCACCAAGCCGTCCAAGACGAGATGGGAAAGCGCCGCGGCTCCGACCTGCAAGCCGCGTAAGCGTAGAACGCCGGATTTCCGCCACCGCAAAAACGCCAGCGTCAACAGGGTGATACCCAGGCAGAAACCCAGGGAATGGATATAGCGAATGGGAAGAACCACATGGAAAAACCAGACCAGGGGATAATCCAGATCCGGCAGGATGGCCACGCACATCAACCAAGCGCGCCAGCTTATCGAGCCCGAGACGCCAGGTTCGTCAGAGGCGTAGAGTTCGCCGGAAGCGCCCGACCGGTTGCCGTTGACGCCTAGGGAGGGCCACAACTTCGCAACGGAATATCCCGCGAGCAGGTGTCCGATTAGCGAGGACATGCCTGCCCCAAAGCCGGCGCGAGTTCGGCAATCGTGGATGGAAAAAGGCGATGGAACTCGCCCCAACATGCATCGAAAAAGTGGACGAAGGAATACCCGCCCCGGCGCAGCACCTGAACGTGCTCCTTAAAAACCACTATTACGGTCGCCGCAAAAAGAAGACGATGCCCCAGGCGCCAGGCCGCGCGGGACCAACCGCCCCGGGCGGCTTGCATGGAAATGAGCAAGGCGGATTCGTATTCCAGATGGGATTTTTCATCCTCCAGGATTTTGGTGCAAATGGCTTTGAGCAGCCGGGACTCCGTAGCTTCGCGCAAGGCGCGGTAATACACGGCGCCGATGATTTCCGCCGTGATTAAAACGGTCACGGCGGCTTCAAAACCGAACGGTTTACGGATGATGCGGAACACCGAATCGGTCCAATCCACGGTCTTGACGGGAAGACCGTGCTTCTCCATGAAGCGGGCCAGAAGGTGGGCGTGATGTTGTTCTTCCTTCACGAATAAAACCGTGATCTCCGCCACCTCGCCGATGCCGTTCCTCTCCGCAAACCGTGAGGCGAAACAACGCAGCGCCGTACCTTCCGATTTTTCTCCCAACTGGAAAGTCGCCAGGGATTTGCCGACGGCGGCGATTTCCGCATCGCTTAACGCTTCCCGCGCTTGCCACGGCAAGGTGTCCGGCTCTTCGGCGTTCCATTGGAAATACTCCAGCCAGTCCCGGAAAAATTGCGCGTTCATGCCGTCGCCTCCGGCATCGCGGGCATCGCGCTGAAATTAAGCCTGCGCGTCATGAACATCACACAACCGAGGATGACGAACAATCCCAGGGAACCCATCAGCAAAGCGAAATCTTCCATCTGCAACAGCGTGAACAAATAGCCGTACAGGCCGGTGAGCATTGCGCCCAATGCCAAGGCCCGTTTGCGCGTGGAAAGAATCGCCAATCCATAAGCGGTAATCAGACCCACGATTCCGGCCGCCGCAGCCGCGTAGGCTAGATTGAAGGCGATATGCTCGGTGAAGGCCAAAAGCAGCAGATAAAACAAGCAGAGGGCGAATCCCACCAGCAGGTATTGGAGCGGATGGATGCGCTTGCGATCGAAAGTTTCGGAAAGGAAGAAAACCAGGAAGGTGAGGATGATGAACAGGATGGCGTATTTGGCGCAACGCATGGTTTTTTGGTATCTGTCCACCGGCAGCAAAAGCTCCACGCCGAAGGCGAAGGGCTCCCAATCCTTGGCGGCGATTTCCCCTCCGCGCCAGCTTTGTGGAAAGCTGCGGCTCAAATGCGACGTCGCCCATTGGGCTTGGAATCCCTGGTTGTCCACTTGGTTTTCGCGGGGCAAGTAAGCTCCGGTGAAACTCGGGGTTTTCCAAGGCGAGGTAATGGCTACGCGCGTATCCTTGCCCATGGGCAGGAATTTCATGGTCCCGCTGCCGTTCAGGCGCACATGGGTTTTGAAACGGTATCCCTGCGCGGACCCTGCGGCCGAAATTCCGATCCTGGCCTGTAACCCGTCGGTTACGGGGCTGCCCATAAAATTGTCCGGAACGAAATCCGCCGCCTTGCCGTTCCACTCCAAGGGCACGGCTCCCGCCAAGGAGCGCACATCCGGCACGGAAAGGGTGACGAAGGCTTCATCCCATAGGACGTTTCCCGGAAGAACATGCCACGCAGAAAAATCGGGCTGCGGAAAGCGGCCTTCCAATTCCAGATCCGCCTTGAACAGGGCCACGTCGAAAATGCCGCGATGCCGGATTTCCGGATCCAAATTTCCTTTGACCGACATGGTTTCCGGAAGAAAATGCACATAATGGATCGCCGAGTCGAACTTGCCTTTATCGCCCGTGGAAATGACGCGGAAAGGTATGGTGAGAATTGGACCCGCGACTTCCTGCGAGCGTCCCCATTTGCCCGCCACCTCGTTTTCCGCCGTAGCGCGTACGGATTCCCGCTCTTCCACCAAATCCTTGATCATGCCCACGGGGATCAACAACAGACCCATGAGGGCGCCGATGAAAGCCATTTTTCCCAAGGAAGCGGTTCCGGGTTTCGCGTAATCCAAGACTGCCCAAGACGCATTCGGTTTTCCATCCACTGCATTGGCCATAACCATCCTTTGTTCGGGTTCGGATTAATTCCGAAGCCCATGAACAAAGGATAGGGTTCGCATGTGAAGTCATGATGAAGCCAATGTGAATTCGCGGTGAATTCCGTGTGAAGAAAAAATCAAGCCGTAGCGGCCGGCAGACTCCAGACGACTCGCAGGCCACCTTCCGTCCGGGGTTCCAGATGGATGGTGCCCCCATGCAAGCGCGTGACTTCCTGCACGATGGTGAGCCCCAGCCCGGAGCTTTTGCGCCCGGTGTCGGGCCGTTGCAGGGAAAAGAATTTTTCAAAAACCTTGGCGCGGGCGAATTCGGGAATTCCCGGTCCTTGATCCGAAATTTGGATCCGGATAAACTCGCCGGAACCGACTATGATCCGCTCGGCCTGAACGTTCAAATCGGCATCGGCCGGACTGAAGGCAATGGCATTTTCGAGCAGGTTGATGAGGGACTGCTGAAGCAAAAAGGTTTCCCCGATCACCCAAAGTCCGGGACCATACTCCGCCTGATACCGAATCCTTTTGCGCGCCAGCGACGCATCCAAGAGCGTTCGCGACCGTTCTAGCAGATCGGATAGATCCACGCGTTGGGACTCCTGCAACCCACGCCGGCTCTCCAACCCCGACAAATCCAGCATCCTGTCCACCAGGGTTTGCATCCGATCCATTTCCGAGCGGATGTTCCCCAGGAAGCGAGCGCGCGCCTCCACCGGCATTTCCTCTTGCAGCAATTCCGCCGCGCCGCGCACCGACGACATGGGGCTTTTCAATTCATGCGTCAGCGTATGCACATATTGCTCAACGTATTTCCGGCCTTCCAGCGCTTCGCGCATTTCCTCGAAAGCCACGCCCATCTCGCCGATTTCGCTGCGGCCCAAAACCGGCATGGGCACGGATTTACCGTCGCGAACCGCGCGGGCATATTGAGTGAGACGTTGGATGGGATGCAGGATCAAGGCCGAAAGCACCATGCCCAACAACGCCACGGCGATGGCTGCGATCAAACCGCCGGCGACGATCTTTCCTCGCGCCGCGCGCAGAAAAAGATCGATGCTGTTGGACGGCTTGGACACCGTGACCACGCCGGCAATCGAATTCCCTTTGTGGATCGGCGCTGCAACATACATGTAGGACGTCGAGGGCTTGGCCGGATCGTTACGCGTCGACCGCGCCCCGTATTGGCCGTGCAAGGTCCGGTAGACGTCATTCCAGCGGGAATAGTCCTTGCCTTCATCTCGACCGCCGTCCGAGTCGAAGATGACCGTGCCCGCAGAGTCCGTGACGTACACGCGCAAATCCATGCGATCCTTGACGATGTCCCGTACCTTGGCGCCGATGGTCCGGCCCGGTATGCGCTTGAAGGCATCGCGTAGGCTTTGCACGGGGATGCCATCCTTGC
>JADGQO010000139.1 GCA_017881725.1 Fibrobacteria bacterium | reverse complement strand
TTGCTGCGTACGGTGGATAATGGAATTCCCGGAAGCCAAATGCCGGGATGGAAAGGCATTATTACGGCGCAGGAGCGCAAGGATGTCGTGACCTACATCAAGACCTTTTCTCCCGACTTTAAGGACGGCGCCCCAGCGGTCATTGAAATTCCCGCCGCTCCGGAAAGCACACCACAATTGGTCAAGGAAGGCAAGATGATTTACATGCTCATGGAATGCTGGGCATGCCATGGCGGCCAAGGGAAAGGCGATGGAAAATCCGGGCAGACTTTGAAGGATGATTGGAAACATAAAATCCGCCCCTGGGATCTGACTACCTATCGCTACAAGGCGGGTAATGATCCGCAGACCTTGTTCCGGACCTTTACCACCGGCCTTAACGGAACGCCCATGCCGTCCTACGCCATCGACGGATTCCTGATCGGCGGCGGAGAGGTCACCATCGATCCCGTCAAATACAAGGAAGCTTATACCCCCTACGAAGTCGAGCAGTTGAAACAATGGCTCCGTTCCCAGCCTTCCGAAGCATCCATGCAACGGATGACGGCGGATCAAAAAACAACCCTTGGCGTGAAACGGAAATGGGCCTTGGTGCATTACATCCGCAGCCTCGTCAAGAAGCCGAATTTCCTGCTGGCCCTATTCACCACCGATACCGAGGTGACGCAATGATTTCCAACCGCATGAAAACTTTGGTCAAGGGCGTCGCCGCGTTAGGCGTGCTGATTTCGACCATGCAGATGTTGTCCTGCATGAAGGCGGGGGATGGCGTTGGACTGGACTCAGCGGCGAGTGTTAGTCATTGCGTCACGGCCCCTACATCCTTTGGTTGCCCGGGATTTGATTCCTGCACCTTGACGGAAGCGGAAGGCAAGCCCGTTCGCTGTCCGGGATTTGATTCCTGTACCCTGCCGGTCGGCAAGAAGCCCCCCCGGTGTACCGTGCATGTTGATCCTTGTATTGCCAACCCGACTGCACAAGGTTGTACAGTGGCGGTTGATTCCTGCGACGGCCTTCATTTGCCCAATGGGGCCAAGCCCGTGAGCTGTTTGGACAAGGATTATTTTACGAAGAATGTGCTTCCAATTTTTGTCGCGAATTGCAAAATCTGCCATAACAGCGCGGACCGAGGAACGGCAGGTTACGCCCAAACGAAACTATCGCTTATACCCGAGGACGCATGGGACAGCACCGTTAACGTCAAATCTTTTGAAGTCGGTATGGCGCCTAGCAAAGTCAACATGATGCGCGTTTCACCGGGGCGGCCCGATAGCAGTTACCTGTATTGGAAAATCACCATGGATCAGCCGAAGTTGGGCATTAAGACTCGCATGCCCCTGAATACGCCGTTTGTTCCGCTAAGTGATGCGGATATCCTGACCATCCGAACCTGGATCCTAGGAAAGAATTAGGCATAATCCATGAAAAGGCTAAACTCAATGTTGCGCAATGTCTTTTTTCTGGGGTTCATACTGGCCCTGGGCAACCTGTTCGCGGAACCTTACATCGCGGTCCGCACCGGTTTTAAATGCAGCCAATGCCACGTCAACCGTACCGGCGGCGGAAAACGCACCGAATACGGCGAAGTCTATACGCAATACAAATTGCTGATGGCGTCCCCGCTCATCGACACCAACATGAATTCATTCGATCCTAAGCTCAATAAATCCATTTCCATAGGCGCAAATTTCAGGATTGAACAGTCCTATCTGGAAAAATACACCTCCAAAGTGGTTAATGCATGGGATACGGCAAAGACCGCTTCCGAATATTGGAGCGCTGGATCCTTTTCGGAAAAAAACCTGTACGTCGAAATGGACCTGATCAAAGATCGCCTAAAATTGTATTACGATCTCGATATGTCCAACGGCGGCTTCCGCGAATTATGGAGCATGATCTCGCTCCCAGCCAACGGTTATGTCAAATTCGGGCAAATGCTGCTTCCCTACGGTTATCGCCTCATGGACAACCAGGCTTTCGTGCGGGCCGTCCCCGGCTATACCTATAGCACGACGACTCTTGCCTATGAAATGGGATTCGAGCCGGGTCCGTTGTCCTTGGTAACCAACATCACACAGAACCAATCCGTCACCGTGGGTTCGTTGATTTTCCGTGACGTGCCCGTTTTGCGGACGATTCGAGTGGGCGGTTCCTACAGTTATGAGTTGACCAAGAAATTGAAAAACACCCAAGGATCCTACGGAGCGTTCGCCGGTACCACTTTGGGCATGTTCACCTTCCTGGGTGAACGCGACTATACCAAGGCCGACAGTGGCAATACGATTGGCATTAATAAGATCGAAGACTATTTCGAAATGGATTTCTTGCCGATGCAGGGGATGAATTTCAAGTTCACCTATGAATCCTATTGGCAAGATGCCCGGGTAGCTCAAGCACTAAGCAACCAGACCCGCTTGGTTATCGGTTTCGAACCTTTTATTATGCAATACATGCAAGTCGGCATTTATTATCGAAAGAACGATTGGATTCCGAACTCCACCAACAACAATCAGGACCAAATCGTAGGGCGCTTGCATGTGTTCTTCTAGTTCAGTTCACAAATCATTTTCCCTTTCCCGGAGGTTCAGCATGAAAAAATTCCAAGTACTATCCACGGTAATCCTGGCCGGCGCCGTCATGGCCATGGCCCAATACAAGGAAATCGCGGTCGCCAACGGCGGGTCCATCAGCGGCATCGTCAAGGTCAAGGGGAAGGCCCCGGCGGATGAGATGAAGGAAGTGAAGAAGAATCCGGAACAATGCGGCGCGAAGATGGCGGCCCAAAAATACGTGGTCAGCGCGAGCGGTGGCGTGGAATATGCCGTCGTCATGATCGAGAAAATCGCGGAAGGCAAAAAAGCCACCGCCGGAGACATCTTCTACAGCAATGAGAATTGCAAGTTCACGCCCCACGTTTTGGTGGCCCCGGTCGGCGCGACCCTCAAGGTCCGGAACGAAGACGATATGCTGCACAATTCCCATTTCTACCTAGTGGAAACCAGCGGGAAGAAGAATTTGATCAATATGGCCTTGCCCAAGAAAGGCCAAGTGATCGAGAACAACAAGATTCTCCGCAAGGAAGGGCTTATTTCGGTGGAATGCGACGCACATGATTTCATGCAAGGCTATATCTGGGCGGTGCAGAATCCGTATGCCGTGGTCACGGGCAGCAACGGGGATTTCAAGCTTTCCGACGTTCCCGCCGGCAGCTATACCTTGAAGATCTGGCATGAAGGTCTGGGCGAAAAAACCGTTTCGGTCAAGGTCGAGGCTGGTAAGGACGCCAAGGTTACGGTGGAGCTCTAAGTCGAGCCCGCAAAGAAATCGGAATCGATTAGCGACACCGATTAGGCGCAAGGAGAAAACGGCATGGAAACGGGAGAGGCTTTCGAACCCTACCTCATTGCCGTGAATCTCACGCGCCGCTGCAATTTAAATTGCGCCCATTGTTATATGGACGCCGAGCAAAGAACTTCGGTCCGTGACGGCGAATTGAGCGCCGTGGAAATTGAAGGTCTGTTTCGACAAATCGCCGTTCGGGCTCCAGGAACCATCATGGTTCTCACCGGCGGCGAACCCCTCTTGCATCCCGATTTGGAATCCTTGGTGCAAAGCGGATCCCGGCTGGGGCTGCGCATGGTCTTGGGCACCAACGGTGTATTATTGAACGCGCCCCTGGCCGCGCGTCTTAAAAAAGCGGGCCTGGAAGGCATGGGCATCAGTTTGGATTCCGTCCGCGCCGATTCGCATGATGATTTTCGAGGCATGCACGGGGCTTTCGCCCGCTCTTGCGAGGCCGTCCGGATTTGCCGTAGCGCAGGATTGCATGCGCAAATCCATTTCACCGTCACGCGCCGAAACCGTTTCGAGCTGGCTGCTGCGGTGGACATGGCGAAGGAATTGGGCGCCGCCATTATCAATTTCTTTTTCTTGGTTTGCGTCGGTAGGGGCGAAGGCTCCATGGATTTGCCCGCTGACGAATATGAATCTTCCCTGAAAGAAATCGTCGGCTTGCAAAAAACCAGCCGGGGTATTTTGGTGCAAACGCGCTGCACGCCGCATTTCAAACGCATATTGCATGAAGCCGATCCCGCGTCGCCCTATACCCGCGCGGTGGGCTATGACGGTGGAGGCTGCCTGGCCGGCAGCCATTATTGCCGCATCACGCCCAAAGGGGAAGTCACCCCTTGTCCTTACATGGAATTGTCGGCCGGTAATATCCGCTCCGACGGGTTTTGGAAACTCTGGGATGAATCCCGATTATTTCAATCCATGCGTAATCCCAATTTGTTGGAAGGCCGCTGCGGCGGCTGTGAATACAAATTGCTATGCGGTGGTTGCCGGGCGCGATCGCTGGCTGCCGGTAATTTGATGGGTGAAGACGACAATTGCAATCATGTTCCCAAGCCCGGGGGTAAGCTGATTGTAGCGGCGAAGCCTCCAGTCGACGGCAACGTGGAGTGGACGCCGGAGGCCAAGGCCCGCTTGGCTAAACTGCCTTTGTTTTTGAGACCCGTAGTCCGTAAAAAATTGGAGGAGCGCGCTCGCACCGAGGGCGTTCCGGTTACCGCCGAACTGATGCAGAAGCATCGCCTGCAACGCGAGCAGGAGTTGGGCATGAAATTCAACGCTTGATGGAACTGATTTCCATTGAGATTCGCTTGGGCTAATCCCAGGCCTTGGAAGGAAGACGCGAAATGAACCAGGAAAATACCGCCAGACAGTTTGAATTGACACAACGGGTCCGTCTTACGGACAGCGGTTTGCAGGTCGATACCGAAGATGGACTGCTGGCACTGCCGTCGGAAACCTTGCCGGATCGTTGCATCGATTGGATCGAACAAGGCCGACGCGCCATGTACGATAAGCTGCAAGGCAAGGGGAACCCCGCGTTTTTCACTTCGCATTTGCCCGTGCTCATCACCTATGCCAAAGGCCAGCCCTTTCCTTTCAATTGCGGCAATAAAGGCGTTGGTTACCTGCCCAAGCCCCAATATTTGCAGGAATACATCAACCTGTTCCGAGACACCATTGCGCGTACCAAGGGCCGCCCCTGGCAGGAGTCGATGCATGATAGGTTGGAGGCCGTGTCCAGTTTTTATTTCAACCGCGAGGTCATCGATTATCGCGCCTTGAGCAGTTTGGAAATTTTCGAGAAGTCCACGTTCAACAATTTGGCGCGCACGCCGTTAGCGGCGCTGCATTATACCGGCAACGCCCCCGACTATCTCAGCTTTCAGGTTAACGCAGCGGTGGAAATCATCGGGCCAGAAGATCCTCGCCATGAATTCGTCAAACTCGCGCGCGTGATGTTCGAATACGATAGCTTCCATATCGCGCAGCATCAGTTTCCTTACGCCTACGTTTTTTGGATTTCGTCCGTTCTGGACAAGACGCCGTTCCGCGTTCCGGAAAAAGAAAAAGGCGGGAATGTCATTACCCTGGCCACCAAGGGCGGCATGCAATGGGCGCCCGAGGCCATCGAGTCCATCAATCGCGCGCCGGGTATGATTCGCCAATTCATCACCGAGCAAATCGAGAAATACGCGAGCCAACGCGGCTTCAAGGAAATCACCATGGAGTTGGTGCGCGAAGCCCGTGAGATATTGGAGCGCACGCCGCCTGAAAAATCCGGTGAAGCCAAGCCCAAGGGAGAAGGCGAATCGCAAGGCGTGAGCGGAAAATATTCACGCATCTATGTCGGATTGGACAGTTCGGAATTGAGCAACGCGGCCATGGATTTGGCGATGGGCATCGGCAAACATGATCAGGCGCAAATGATCGGCAGCCACGTCTACGCGGCGAAGATGCATGACAACCGGTTCCGCGCCATGGAAGGCGGTCTTCCCGAAGAATTTCAAAAAGAAAAAGAATTGAATCGCCAGCGGAAAATCCATGACAGCCTGATCACCAAGGGCTTAGAGCTGATTACGGATTCTTATTTGGAGACCATGGGGACGGCGTGCCGGAAGGAAAGTTTGCCGTTCACGGCGGTTAGCTTGGAAGGGAAGAATTGGCGCGCGTTGGCCGAAGATATCGAAGCGCATGATTATGATTTGATCGCGCTGGGTGCGCATGGGGTAGGCCGGGTCGGCAGCTCCCAACTCGGCACCGTTGCTGAACGTGTGCTACGCCGTGTGCGCCGCGACGTCCTGCTATGCAAACTTACGGAAGCAGAAAATACCTCGGACACCATCGTTGTGTGCCTGGATGGCAGCACGCGCAGCTGGGGTGGGCTGGAACGTGCCATGCAGTTGGCCAAATCCTTTGGCAAAAAGATTCTCGCCGTTTCCGCCTTCGATCCCTATTTCCATTATGCCATGTTTAAAAGCCTCAACAAAACCTTGACCGAAAAAGCGCGCAAGGTATTCAAGTTCGAGGAGCAAGAAACGCTCCATGAGGACATCATCGATTCCGGATTGGCCAAGATTTATCAGTCCTACCTGAATATTGCCAAGCGCTTGGCCGGCGAACAGGGCGTGGACATCGAGATTAAGTTGTTGGACGGCAAGCCCTTTGAAAAAATCCTGCAATTGGTCCGCAAGTCGGCGCCTTGGCTGCTGGTGGTGGGTCGCGTCGGTTTCCACAGTGACGAGGAAATGGACATCGGTGGCAACACGGAAAACATTTGCCGTCTGGCCCCGTGCAATATCCTAGTAGTAGATGCTAAAGCCAAACCGCCGGTGGAATTCCAAGCCGCCGAAACCGTTAGCTGGACAAAAGAGGCCCGTTCGCGCATGGACCGGGTGCCGGCCATGGCCCAGAACGTGGCCATTCAGGCCATCCAGAATTATTGCGTCGCCGAAGGGCATACCGTGGTGACCGAGTCCATTTTGACAGCGGCCCTGAAAACCCTGTTGCCTCCGGAAGCCCTGGCCCGCATGGGTATCGTGGATGATACGGGGGAGACCAAGGAAGAGCTCGACAAGATTTCCCTGAGCTTCAAGTGCCAGGCCTGCGGACACGTGCATCATGGTTCGCGGCCGCAAGCCTGCCCAATCTGCGGCATGGGCGGCCATATGTTCAAGCTCATCGAAAGCGAAATCATCGCGGATGGGCAATCGCAACAGGCGCTGGGCCAACGGAATCTGGTTTGGGAAAAATCCGCGCTGGAGGAATTAGACGATATCGGCGACGCCATCCTGCGCGAACAGGTGCGCAACCGCCTGGAAAAACGCAGCCTGACCCAACGTATCACGTCGGTTACCTTGGCCATGGTCCGGGAAGAGCGCGAAGCCCTGTTCGCCGCCGGTGAATTGGTTTGGACCGAAGCGGCTTTGGAACGGCTCGCGCGCGTGCCGGAAGGTTTCATGCGCAATGCCGCCAAAGGCATGATTGAAACGCATGCCAAGGGGAACGGGCAAAACGAGATCACTTTGGAAATCGCCGAGGCCGGACTCGGTAAGGCGCGTCAACGCATGCAAGAGGGAATGGCGGGCGGGGGAGGCCATCCGGAATCGATACCCGGAGGCCCTGCGAGCGCATCAACCTCGGGGTCGGCAATGTCCGGGGCTGATTCTATTTCCAATTCCGTGGCAGATACGAAGGAAAAATCTCCGGTTGATACCCACGGGGGCGAACAAAATTCGTCCTTGGCTCCGCAAACATGGGAAACCGGGTCATCGACATCGCCGGAAAACTCTTCGGCTTCCTGGGAATGCCACCTGTGCGGACTGATCGTGGATGGTTTAAAACCGGCGGTTTGCCCCGGATGCGCGACGGCGCATTTCATTAAAGTCACACCCGAACAACGCGCCCAGGCTAAACCCTCAGCTTTCTTAAAACTGGAATGGGAACCCGCGGCCTTGGCAAGACTGGATCGCGTTCCCGCCGGATTCATCCGTGACATGACCCGTTGTCGCATCGAAAAATGGGCTCGGGCCTCAGGTGACTTGCAGGTTACGGTGGTGGATATGGACGGTAAATACGGGAGCTGGGGAGATGGCTCCGCCAAGGTGAAATCCGAATTGGATTGGCAACCTGAAGCCTTGACCCGCATGGAAAAAATCCCCGGTTTCGTGCGACCCATGGTCATGAAGGAAATCGAGCGTCGGGCTAAGGCGGAAAATCGAAATGTGGTCCTACCGTCGGATATCGATGAAGCTGTGGCGCATTGGTCCAAAACTGGAAATTTCCACGGCCACGGATAGTCGGCCGCCTGAATATCGGGGCAGGGGCGGATTAGCCGCCTAGGCCATGGCACTTCTCGCACAGACGTCGTTGGTTGGGTCCGGGGTAGGGATTAGGAATCGGGTAACTCCCCGAAACCATTCCGTCCTGATTCAGGAAGCTGACGTTGAAATCCCACCTGCCCGCATGCGGCGCCGAAGATGCATGTGCGCGATGGCAACTCAGGCACATGACCTTGCTGGTAGCGGTTGGACCTTGGGTTCCGGTTACGGTTGCTAAGGCGTCTTCGAAGGGAACTTGGGCAAGGTAGGCCGTGGCGAAACTTCCGCTGGTTGGAAAATCGGTGCCATTGTAGCGGGCGTAAATTGTTGCAATATCTCCGCCAAGAACCACTCCGGACTTATGAGAAAATACGGTATTGTTCGCGCCGCCGTTATCGTGATAATTTCCGTGGCAATTTCCGCACCACGCGCTCATCCCGCTGCGGTAGGCCGTATGCAAGTTATTGGACTCCGCGCTGCCGTCGGTGACGGAAAGTCCTGAGGCGACGGGGGCCGGGGCTAAGAAGGTAAAATTGCCTTGACTGACATGGCCGACTCCGTAAAGCATCCTGAAATTACTGTTCCCGTGGGGATTGTGGCAGCTTGTACAAGACATCATGTAAGATGAATAGTTGCCACCGGGAGCGCGATTTAATGTTCCATCCGGGGCAAGACCATGTCCGGGCGCATTGAGATTATGTCCGGCAGCCGATCCGGGAATCGGATTCAAGATTCCCGTACTGGCATCGTTGAGATTGTTCGCTTTCAAGAAAACGAAATCCCCGCCGCCTTTGTTCGGCGCTGGGCTTAGCGGTGAAGCGGAAAGTTCTGATCCCAAAGTAGTCGCGTGGCAGGAGAGACAAAGATCACTTGCCGTTCCCACCCTGAGGTAAGCCGGATCGCCATTGCGATTGTCCGGATCCACCAAATTTCCATTCTCACTATTGTGAATCGTATGACAGCCTTTGCAATTGGCCACTCCGCCTTCGTGAAACGCAAATGCCGGGAAGGGAATTAAGAGCGCCAACATCCAAAATCTGGAAAAAAAAATCACTCGTTTCCATCGCAATGCTGTTCGTGGAAAATCCAAACGTCGGGATGCATTCAAATCAAATGGGATTCGGATTGGGATTCAATCTCCCTTCCACCTTTTTGATGCTTCATTTGGATACATCGCTGGGCGGGGTCGGGGCGGGTTCTAAGTTTTGCAGATAAAGAAAAATAGCGCCCAAATCCGTATCGGTCATGCGGCTGAACGGTCCCCATGCCATGGGCGTCCAGGGTTTCAGGCCACGCATGCGGAAGCGCGCGAGGAAGGCTTCTCGGGTCCATCCGTATATTATTCCACCTTTGGGATTCGGCGTCAAATTGGGGCTTACCAATACTTGCGTCGGATCTCCCGCTTTTCGAAAGACTAATCCGCCCGCGAATCGAGCGCCGGTGAATTCACCCGTCTTCATGTTCCGCGCCGTATGGCATCCGGCGCAATTACAGATCGAATTCGCGAGATACTCTCCGTATTCTTTCGATTCCGTCGGAGCCAGTGAATCCCGCGCGTGGTTGCGAACCGGAAAAGGTTCTAGGAAAAACCCCTTGGTAATTTTACCCATCAAGTTGAAATAGCTGGGTTGGACTTCGTTCTTCACCGGCGTGGTAGTCCGCAAATAGGCGATGATATCGGACAAATCCGAGAGCGCGATGCCTTGGAAATCCATGATGGGCAAGCCCACCTGTCCATGGCGATTGATGTTCGTCAGCATGAACTGGGTCAGGATGGAATCCGATAGGCCGCCTATGCCTGTCGCCGTGTCGGTGGTAATATTGGAAGCCCGCATTTGTCCCAGGAAAGTTGGGATGACATATCCGCCTTCCAAGGAAGCTTCCCGGCCGGAATCGATTTGATTCTTATTCGCCGGCGCAGCATGGCAATCGGCGCAATGCCCGGGACCGTAAACCAAATACCGTCCATGGGAAATCCGGCTGGTATCCGTCGGAATATGCAAAGCTGGGACCGTGGCCGTAAATGTTCGATCAGCCCTGGAAACGCCCCACCAAGCGCCCATCGCCGCCAAAAAAACCGCAGCCAAAACCAGGGCCGACAAAATTTTCAAATAAAATTTCCCAATTGGCCTATAAGCCATGTAGGCCATGCGCGGTATCCTTGACTCGACTCATTCCCATTTCCACCGCTTCCGGGTGATCCAACAACCAACCCTGTGTCGTTCCCCGCCGTTCGAATTCCGATTTCATCGCTTCCATGATTCCGAATTTGTTCCGGCACCACTTCGGCGCAATTAACATGGCTTCGGGCGCATCGCCGGTAAAACGTTGCACCCCGACGTCGGAGGGGATGCGTTCCAGGAAATCCACTACTCCGGAAATATAGGTTTCCATTTCCATGGGCTCATATTCGCCGCACAGAAATTGTTTCTCCAGGACCGTGCCGCGTACCACATGCAAGGGATGAATCTTGATGGATTGATAATACCATCGTCCTAGAGTTTCCGCCGTACTGCGGAAATGACTTTTCGTTTCTCCGGGAAGCCCAAGAATCACATGCACGCACAGGTCGAAACTTTTCCGGGAACAAAGATCCATGGCGCGGGCGAACTCCTCAAAGGTATGTCCGCGATTGATTTTTTCCAGTGTCACGTCGAAGGCCGATTGTAATCCCAACTCCAAGGTGAGGAAAGTTTTTTTTCCAAGTTCCTCCAACAAGGCCACGATTTCCGGCGTCAGGCAATCCGGCCGCGTACCAATGGAAAGCCCGATTACGTCCGGGAATTCCAAGGCCTGACGGTACAGGGTTTCCAATCGTTCGACCGGGGCGTAGGTCCCGGAAAAAGTCTGGAAATAGGCGATGAACTTGTCGGCTTGGTAGCGCTTGCGCAGATAAGTCGTGCCTTTCTCACGTTGATCCGTGATGCTGAGTCCACGATCACCGGCTACGGGTGAAAAGCTGCGATTATCGCAAAATGTGCATCCGCCGCGGCCTTTGGTTCCATCGAGGTTTGGGCAGGTAAATCCGCCGTTGACGGTAACTTTGCGGATACGAGTCCCGCTAAGGCCTTTAGATTTTAGGACTTCCGAATAGGGCGTATAAGGAGTATTCATCCATTGTTGTGTAGCAAAACCGAATCCCATTGGGATACGCAAAAAGGCTAGGATTTCAGGCGATGTGGATGTGCTAAAACCTGATAGGAAACTACTTTGCCAAATCGCCGTGTCAATTTGTCTCGCCCCGGAAATTGATTTGGAAGATTGTCGAATTGGAATTGAATTAGACGATGGAGACTTTGGTGTTCGTGGCCCGGAGTTTGCGCCTCCCGAACGCAACCGGTGGGGGTTGGGCAAACTCGTGTATCCAAGATCCAGTATTGCCCCAGCTTTTCACCCTCAGAGTTAGAGGAGAAAAAGAGACATGAAGTTTACGAGGCGGTTTACTACCGAAGGCATAGATCCATACGAATCAGTTCATTACGAGATGCGCGCCTCCGTGCTTCGCCATTGGGACGGAAGTCAGGCCTCTCGGGAGATGAAAGTGGAGGTGCCTTCCACCTGGTCGAAAACCGCCGGTGACATTTTGGCGCAGAAATATTTACGCCGCAAGGATGTTCCGAACCCTTCCCTTAAGGATGGGAAGGATGGTAAGGACGGAGCACCCGCTGATGCGGACGCCTCAGGCGCGGAAACCAGCGTTCGTCAAGTCGTGGATCGCCTGGCCGGATGTTGGCGACATTGGGGCGAAAGTTTGGGGTACTTCGATAAACCGAAGGACGCCCAAATTTTTTATGATGAAACGGTATTCATGCTGCTCAACCAAATGGCGGCCCCGAATTCCCCGCAATGGTTTAATACGGGATTGAATTGGAAGTACGGCATTACGGGCGATGCCCAGGGTCATTATTTCGTCGATCCGAAGGATGGCGAATTAAAGGCGGCGACGGACGCCTATTCGCGGCCACAACCCCATGCCTGCTTCATCCAAGCCGTCGAGGATGATTTGCTGGGCGAGCATGGCGTGTATAGCCTGCTGGCGAAGGAAGGCCGGATTTTCAAATACGGCTCGGGGACCGGGACCAATTTCAGCGCCATCCGGGCTGCCGGTGAGTCCTTGCAGGGCGGGGGAATTTCCTCCGGGCTGATGTCCTTTTTGAAGGTGTTCGATCGGGCTGCCGGAGCGATTAAAAGCGGCGGCACCACGCGGCGCGCGGCGAAAATGGTGTGCCTGGATTTGGACCATCCTGAAATCGAGGAGTTCATTACCTGGAAAAGCCGCGAGGAATCCAAGGTGGCGGCCATGGCGGCGGGATCGAAATTGATTCGCGAGGCCGAGCAGGCCATGCGACGGGGCGCAGGGTTGGCGGAGGCATCCGCGTATGCGCCGGCGGGAGCGCTTTACCGGTCGGACGAGTTGCGGAAACAAGGATTGGCTCCGGCGGCCATGCCCGAATATGACACGGGGTTTGAAGGGGAAGCCTACGCGACCGTCAGCGGGCAGAATTCCAACAATTCGGTACGGGTCCCGAACCGGTTTCTGGACGCGGTGCGCAATGACGGGGACTGGGAATTGACGGCCCGGACCAACGGCGCGGTCATGAAAAAAGTGAAGGCCCGGGCGCTGTGGGATTTGATCGGCGTGTCGGCTTGGGAAAGCGCGGACCCAGGGGTGCAATTCGACGATACCATTAACGAATGGCATACGTGCCCGAAAGACGGAGCGATTCGCGCCTCCAACCCGTGTTCGGAATACATGTTCCTGGATGATACCGCTTGCAATCTCGCGAGTCTGAATCTGGTGCGTTTCCAAAATCCCGACGGCTCCCTACGCATCGACGATTATCGGCACGCCGTCCGCATTTGGACCATTATCCTCGACATCTCGGTGGGCATGGCGCAATTTCCATCCAAGGATATCGCGCGCAAATCGTACGACTACCGAACCCTGGGATTGGGCTATGCGAATCTCGGCGCCTTTCTGATGCGCGCGGGCATTCCTTACGACAGTCCGGAAGCCATGGGCTGGACCGGGGGCATCACGGCCTTGATGGGCGGAGAAGCCTACGCCGCCTCGGCCGAGATGGCCGAAGCCTTGTCGCCCTTTCCGCGATACGGCGCGAACAAAAGCGATATGTTGCGCGTATTGCGGAACCACCAACGCGCGGCTGCGGGGGGACCGGATTCTTCGTCCGGGAAGGACCTCGGCGCTTACGAGGGGCTGACCGCCTTTCCGACGGCGTTGGATTCCCAGCGGAGTCCGCAAGAATTACGGATGGCGGCGCGACTGGCTTGGGAGCAGGCGCTGAAAGTCGGAATTCGTTCCGGTTACCGTAACGCTCAAGTTACCGTATTGGCCCCTACCGGAACCATCGGGCTTTTGATGGATTGCGATACCACGGGCATTGAGCCGGATTTCGCCTTGGTGAAGTTCAAAAGTTTGTCGGGCGGCGGGTTCATAAAAATCGTCAATCAAAGCGTGCCCGTAGCCTTGCGCAAGCTGGGCTATGCGGAGGCGGAGACGTCGGCCATCGTGAAATATTGCTTGGGCACGGGAACCTTGACGGGATCTCCCGGCATCAATCCAGATGCCTTGCTGGCGAAGGGATTCACGGCGGAAAAAATCGCCCAGATCGAGAAGGGCCTGTCTGGAGCCTTGACCCTGACGGACGTTTTCGCGCCCCGGGCCTTGGGTATTGATTTCTTGGCCTCACTTGGGCTGTCCGGACCGGCAACGGCGGGCGGCGGAGCGGAGGTCCTTGAGGCCCTGGGATTTACCCAGGAACACATCGACGCCGCGGATTTGTGGGTGTGCGGCGCCCAAACCGTGGAGGGCGCGCCCGGTTTGAAGCCCGAACACCAAGCGGTTTTCGATTGCGCCAATCCCTGCGGACGAGGTATCCGGCATGTTACTGCGGAAGGCCACTTGCGCAGCATGGCGGCGGCCCAGCCATTCTTGAGCGGCGCCATTTCCAAAACCGTGAACATGCCCGGCGATGCCACAGTCGCGGACGTCCAAGCGGCTTATATGGGCGCATGGAACATGATGATCAAAGCGGTCGCGATTTACCGGGACGGATCGAAATTGTCCCAGCCCTTGAACTCCAAAGTGCTGGCTAAGGCCAAGGTCGTTGCATCGCCGGCCGCTATCGTGAACCCAATGACGACCGTACCTGCGGCCTTGTCGGGCCCAGGCCCTGCGCCGTCTGCGAATCACGCTACACCAATCCCTTCGTCAAAACCTTCGCGCAAGCGGTTGCCCACGCGGCGGGGCGGATTCGTGCAGGAAGCGACGGTGGGGGGCCATAAAGTATTCCTTCGCACCGGCGAATATCCCGACGGCTCCCTGGGGGAAATCTTCATCGACATGTACAAGGAAGGCGCGGGCTATCGCGGGATATTGAATTGCTTTGCGGTGCTGACTTCCAAAGCTTTACAATATGGCATCCCCTTAGAGGAATTGGTCGATACTTTTACCTTCACGCGCTTCGAACCGGCAGGCCCGGTTGAAGGCCATGAGAACATCAAAAATTGCACTTCGATATTGGATTTTATTTTCCGCATTCTGGGCCTGAGTTATTTAGGTGAAACCGATTTCGTCCATGTAAAGCCGATTTCGCTTCCGGTAACCGCTGCCAAAGGGCGTGGGGCGAATGGCGGTCATGGACTTTCCGGTAGCGCCGGAGTTCAGGGTAGTCAGTCCATCGGCATTTCCGGAGTCAACGGAAGCAACGGACACCCTTCTTCTGCTTCAGCGGTCGGGGTTACGAAAATTTCCGAAAAGGGTGTAGCCGGCGCGCACGTCGTCGGAAATGGCAGCGGGAACTCCGCTCCGACGGCGATGGGCGGAGTGAAGGTGGCGGACTCGACAATCGCGGGGACTCCAGGGGGCCAGACCGCTCCTGAGGAATCCTACGGGTTACGTCATGATCAAGCCAAGCGGGCCGGGTATACCGGGGAAAGCTGCAGCGCTTGCGGGTCGGTTCGGGTCCGACGGAACGGGACCTGCATCGTTTGCGAGGATTGCGGGACCACGAGCGGGTGTTCTTGAAGGCGGGGTTAAATTCCCCGTACCAGGATGACGGCCAAGGCGACGGCCGTCACCCCTAAAAAAAGCACGGTGCGGCCCATCCAAGCCGCGCGCCGACGAATTTTGATTGCCTCCTCAGGGTCCGGCGTGGACCCTAATTTTTCCGCCGCGCGCGGTCCTAGAATAAAATCGTGGTAACCGCTGAGGCCAAGGATTAGCGCGACCACGGCAAGCTTGGCTCCTAACACGAAACCGAAGCGTCCCGTGAATATGGCACCGGATAGGCACGCGCGCCAACCGAAGCCCCGCAATGCCAGGTTCAGGCAACCCGTGACAACCAGTACGCCGAGGCTGAGCCATCCTACCGTCCGAAAGCGAAGGGCGGTGGCTCGCAAAGCGGGAACGAACGCATTCGCCAACTCCTTCCCCTTCATGGCCGGGATCAGGACGATCGCAATAAAAGCCGCGCCGCCAATCCAGACCATGGCCGCGAGAACATGTAGCCAAACCGAGACCAGGTAGATTAGGTGCATAATCCGTAATTTTAGCAAATCCCCAACTCAATCGACAAAAATGTCAGTTGATCAAGTTGGATGCGAATCTTCTGTCATTCTTGCACGATTTTTTGAGGACCAAATCGGGTCGACGGCTCGGTAGGGAAAGGATTCGGCATACTTCCGGGAATTACAACGAGGCATGAGTGTTGCTTTCTTGTTTTCATAGACCGTTGCCATGTAGGCGGGACGTAACATTCGATCAAAATCCGGAGCCACCCATGAATAGCGTATCCAAAGACGACAGTATCGAAGCCATCATCGCCGCGATACCGGCTTCCATTTCGGTGTTTGAACGGATGAATATCGACTATTGTTGCGGGGGAAAAGTCAGTTTGGCCTCCGCTTGCGCCAGTCGGGGACTTGCAATCCAAGACGTATTGAAGGCGCTTAACGCGGATTCCGCAGATTCTAGGAGAACCGGGGCAAACCCTTCGGCGAAACCAACGGACCCTACCGAAGGCATGTCCGCCTCGCAGTTGGTCGATTTTATCGAGACGACCCACCATGCCTTTTTATGGGGGGAGATGGATGTCCTGAAAAAATTAACTGCCAAGGTGGCCATGGCGCATGGAGGCAGTGACTCCAGGCTATTCGAGGTGCGGGAACGGTTCATGGAATTGGCGGCCGAACTGACCAGCCATATGCTCAAGGAGGAACAAGTCCTTTTCCCGTTGATCAGACGCATTGAAGATTCCGAAGCCCCCTTCCTTTCTCCATGCGGATCCGTCGCCAATCCCATCCGGAAAATGGATGCGGATCATGATGATGCCGTCCAGGCCCTGATGAAACTTCGCGAACTGACCGATGGTTTCACTCCGCCGCATACGGCTTGTTTTTCCTATCGTTCCATGCTGACGGGGTTGGAAAGGATGGAGGAGGACTTGCGCGAGCACATCCGCAAGGAAACCGAAGTGCTTTTCCCCAAGGTCGTGCAATTGGAAAAGGAAAAATTCCCGGTCATGGCTTGAATTGGGCCGGTCCGGAAAAGTAAACATCACAATTCGAAGGGGAACGCATGAAAATCCAATCGACGTCAACCAATAAAAATCGAGTGGGACGAATCCTGGCCCTTACAGCCACGTTGGCGTTGACGGTTACGCTCATGGATTGCAACAAAAAGGAACCCGTTCCGGCGAATCCGCCTCCCGCCGCCGGGGAACCGAAAGCGGCGTCCCCCGCTGGATCGATCGGCGTGGGCCCGGTCACCCAATTGGAACTCGGCGCCTTGGATGCCGCCATGGCCGCCAAAGGGAAAAAGATTTTCGAAACCACCTGCTTCGTTTGCCATAAGCTGGACGTCAAATTGGTCGGGCCTCCTTTGCAAGGCGTTACCCAGCGTCAACGTCCGGAATGGATCATGAACATGATGCTGAACACGGCGGAAATGTTGAAACAGGATCCTACCGCCATGGAATTGCTCAAGACTTATCTGGTGCCCATGGCTATTCCGACGCCCCTCTCCAAGGATGATGCCCGTGCGGTGCTTGAGTATTTGCGTCAGGTCGACGGCGCCAAATAGGGATTGAATTTCAGCCGCTATCGGAATTGGAGCGTCATTCGGTTCCGATAGCTTCTCGTGTCAATTTTCCGCGACCGAATTTACCAATGGAACATTTCGGTGACTTGCCCCGAACCGTGTCCGGCAGTGTTTAGAAATTCCACGGTGACATAAAAAATTTGCCCGGGTCGCATGCGGAATTCCGAAGCGGAGTTTTCCCATTCCGTGGTCCAGGTTTTCACTCGGTCATGCTTGATCGACTCGGCGGAGTTTACGGGAAAAAGACGGGCCAATGCCCGTCCCCGTGGGTCTGAAAGGGTAACGCGCCAGGGACGGCCTTCCTGGTTGTTGGCCCATGCGACGGTCCATTCCCTTGCGCCCATCGCGCGTAAGCGTAATTTGGTTTCCGCCCCCGGAGTTTTAAAATTGGAGTGGATGGAGACGGACTGGGCCGCGCCGATCGTTACTGCGGTTTGCGATTCTTTTTGCGTTTCATAACCCAACTTGAACCAGTCCGGTCCACGCGCGACGTTGGAAACACGGACCTCGTCGATCAAGCCCTTGAAGTAACGGCTAACGCCGTTTTTGGCGAACTGAGCGCCGATGCGCCATCCTCCGGGGGATGTTTTCGCTCCGTTCGTGTCGGCGAGCGTCGCGACTTTTGTGCCATTGCGGTAGAGGTCCCAAGAGGTTCCGGTGTATACGCCGGCGAGGTGGATCCAAGTGTTACTATCCGTCGCTGGCGGAGTGTACATGGCATGATGTTGGGTGCCTGTCCATACTCCGGTTCGATAATCCAAAGTCTCGCCGATTCGGAGCATGGTTTCGTTTTGTACGGTCGAGGTAGACCCTCGACAAATGACGATGCGGTGTCCAATGCGGCTCAACCATTTTATCCAAGCCTCGAAAGTGATTTTGCCGATGATGTTGAGGCTGGAAGGGTTTCCGAGACTGATGTACTGGCCCGTAGCCGCTGAATCTATGAGGTTGTCGAACATTCTCGCTTGCCCGATACGGCCATCCGCGATAGTCGTGCCGGAGTCCGTTCCTGCATTGCGGTTGGCAGTGCCATCTTCGAGACCACTCCCAAGATGCCAAACACCCTGGTAACCGCCGGAAGTTGTGAATACACCTTTTCCATCGGAGCTGTCGGCCGCCCCGGCCTTCCCGTAATACATGCGAAAGTGCTGTGCGGCATCCTGGGCCAGTACCGTGTCCATTTTGACCCATATGTCGGCCCTATGGCCTGTGGCGTCCCATCGTTCGATTTGATACGGCAAATGGGTCCCATCCGGTTTGGAGAAACGGATATCGGCTCCATTGGCCATGGCCGTGGTGAACACGTCGGCTTGAGCGCTGGTCAGCGTAACCAAAACCGGAAAGTCGAATTGGGTGGTCGCAAGATTCGCTCCGGTCGCGGAGGTATTCACGGCGATGTCGCGAAAGAAGGCCCATGACTTATAATTGTCTTGGGCAAAAAGGGTAAAGGCGGATATTCCCGTCATCACAAGGCTACGCGCGTATTTCATGAAGCTCCCAGGTGGGTCGGAGCCATGCCGACCTTAGGACCGGTGAAGCACCGGCCTTTTCAAGTTAGCTGAACAATGTTATTCAGCGCAGGTTAGCTGAACAACGGTATTCAGTGGATTAAGAACCGCTTGGACCTCACCGCGCCTGCAACCGCGACACGCAGCACATACACACCGGCTCGCGCTCCTTGCAGTCTATCGGCAAAATCGTAATCCATGGGAGACTTTGTTCCGGACTCCTGCTTAATGATGTGTCCGGCCACGTCGTATAACGATACGATATGGTTTCCAGCCTTGGTTATGAACACGCCGGCTTGGTCGGAAGCATGAAAGGTGATTCCGCTTTGATCCAGGGCCGGCACTAAATCGGCTTTTCCGTGTAGGGAGATAACCACCGGGGTAGAATCATATCCGGCCACGTAGTACAGAAACTGTTTGAAGTACTTGTCCCAAACCGCTTGGGTCATGGACTGCATGGTCACTAAATCATGGCCTTCCATGAAGTAACCGACGGTCCCCTTCTTATCCGGGAAAGTCCAAGTCGCCGGATAGCCGCCCGGAACGCTGTAG
>JADGQO010000138.1 GCA_017881725.1 Fibrobacteria bacterium | reverse complement strand
TGGCTTACTGCCCGAATACGTAGCTGGGCCAAAGCCTCTCGATCCATTTTCCGAGCGTCGTTTTTCTTCACACATAAAATCTAATCACTAATATTATATGTGGCTATATCATTGAGACGGTCAGTAACGCCCCATGGCGGCCTCGGCGGAGAAATCGAAATGTTCACTCCTCTTCTCGCCGGGTTTGTCATGGTCCTTAACGGTGAGATGCGCCCAAGGCCAAACACTGCCCGCCTTGGGTTCGCTCTTGAAAAGTTTCAATTTCAGTTTGCCTTCCAACGCGCCTTTCTTTTCTTCTTCCTTATCCGCCGATTCCCGCTTGAGCACCTTGTCCAATTGTTTTTGCAAGGCTTTCTCGCTATGCTTGACCCAGCGCCCGGGAATTTTCTTGTTGTCCTTCCGCCATGCGGTAGGCACATGGGTGAAAGCGGTGGCGCTTCCCCATTTTTGGTTGCCGCGAACCAGCAGGATTTCCTCCAGGGCTTTGTCCGCCTTCGCTACGACCTTGCCTTCGAACAACTCCTCCCATTCTTTCCGCAATTTTTCGAGTTCTTGCAGGCGCGCTTGCGAGACCGGCTTGGCCCAAGCCTCACTGGTTTTGCCCCGTAAGGCATGGGCCTTTTCGACATGCGCGGAAAAAGCTTGGAACTCCTCCTGTGAGTCCACCATCAAATATTCGTCCTGTGTCGGACTGTAAAAGATGAAACCGTCGAAGGCTTCGGCCAGCTGCAACTCACCGCTTTTCAACTCCAGCTTGTGTTGCGATTGCTTGGCCACGAAGTAAAAGGAATCTTCCCCGACCTTGAACGCCCCGGCGTGGGATCGCTCGGGAATGAACCAACGCGCGACGGCGGCATTGTCGTTCCGGCCCCGTCCTACCTGGCCGGTGAGGGCTTCGATCTTTTCGTCAGCCTGGCTTTCGCGACCATCGCGGCCTTTGCGGCCCTTGCGGTAAAGGCTGAATTGCACGTTGTCACCGGGCAGCAAATGTTCGCTGTCCACCTTGAGATGCACGACTTCCCCGATAGCGCCTTCGGTGGTTGGGTGCTCGGGACTGCCCGGCTGCTTGTCGTTATCGATGAGAACGAAACAGGAACCGAAGAGGGACGGTTTAAGTTCTTTTTCCTTGGCATCCGCAGCTTGGTCGGCATCGGAACCCGCCGCTTTTTTGGCCGCGCCTGATCCACTGTTGCCACCGCCGCCACTGCCTCGACTTTGGTGTACGCCGCGCACGGAACGGGCGACCTTGGAACCCGGAGGCAGAAACAGGACTTGATCGCGATGCGTCGGCAACGTTCTTTCCAGAAAATGGATCATGTCCGTGAGGGAACGGGGTGCCATTCCGGTAGGATTGAACCGGGCCGCACTTCGGTAGAGGCTCTGGAGATCGGCAGGTGTCATGCGCGCCAGGGCGTGACGCAAGACCGATGGCTCTTGGTTTCTGAGCATGGCCGGACAGCCGTGCGGCAGTTTGTTCATGGGGCCGATGAAGGCGAAGCCATGGTTGGTGAAAATCGCACGGGTGCAGGGCTTTTGAGGACAAGCGGAACAACAAGAGGCGGGTAGCGGGGTATTACTCATTGGGTTTTGTTGATCCACAGCCTGCGCCGGTTATGGCGGTACCGGTGGATTAAAGCGCCCGTCTTTCCCATCATTTCGATTTTCCTGATCCGGCGGTCACACTGAGCGGATTACGCAATTGCTTTGACGATTCAATCGGAGAACTTGGAAACCATTGATTGAAGTACGGAATTTTTTGCTGCCAAAGCAGGAGAACGTACACATCCCAAAGCTAACCCCTTGGCTCAGGTCGAATTGGCCCGAATGACAAAAAGCCGAAGGCATAGAGGTCCTTCCGATTAAGGATCCCAAAATCACTCATTCCAACTGGAAGTGGGGGAAAAAGTAGGGCAAATTGACCTAACGAATCCTCGATTTTGGCCAGCTTGAACCAAAATCGCCAACCTAGATTGGGGAGCATGGAGTAGATTGGTAAACGATAAAGGGCCGAAAATTCAGCATTCTAGTAGGGGAGAAGTTATGAACAAGCGGTTTTGGTGGGGTGTTAAGGTATCGGCGATGCTGATTTTGGCGGTTAGTGGGAAATCGTGGGGGCAGGCAGATTATATGCCGCCGCTAAACGGTACCATTCTACCTATTTGGCAAACCCAGGGTGAATATTATGGTGGTCAAACTGCGGACTCAACAAAGCATTTGGGCGCATGGCTCGTTGCGAACGGTGGAGCCAATTATGGTTTGGTCGTACTTCCAGGCGGTTTGTTAGACCTGCCCGGACAACCGTGTGGTGGGTGGGACAAGAAGACACGGTATCAGGGACCGAACAACGGACTTGCGAACGGCAACCTGAACGGCAAAGTTTTCAATGTCAGTACTTCAACGGGCGGATATGTCTCAGACAGTATCACAGGTTCCGGTGAAGCCAAGTCCCTTTACCTGCATAACGGAAGCACGTCTTATGTCTTACGCCGAGTGAAGCGCCACAGTCCTACGCTAGGATTGAAGTATTCCACAATCAAGGCCATCGCAGGTGGCAGTGGGGTGGTATCTCTCTTTGATTCTACTACTGGCGCTGCGGATTTGTCGAAGTGGGCTAACAATAATAATGATGGCGGTACTGGAACTGGAGCCCCTAAACTTCTCAATAATTACTTATACCGCGGGGTTCATTCCGTTGCGACTTTCGGAAGGGTTTTTATGCACATTGAATTCCTTTCCTGCTTTAACCCGACGGCAACCGGCCAGAATCGCGCCAATAGCGGGATTTACCAACAAGGGCGTTACGAAACACAGGTCCTGGATAGTTTTGGAATGTCCGTTTCTTCTTTAGACATGTATGGCGCCATATACAGTGTTAAAGATCCGCCCTTTAACGCGGAGTTGCCCCCCCAGGTGACGCTGCAAACGTATGACGTCTATTTCACCCCGCGCACTTCCGGCGGTGAGACCGATGTGATCGGCGCCGCGTACTTTACAGTGTATGCCAATGGCGTTCTAGTGCAGGATTCCACTATTGCGATGAAGGCAACAACGGCTCCTTACAACGGGACGGGAACATCCAATCAAGGAATTTATCTCCAAAATCACGGCAATGAAGTTGTTTATAGCAATATCTGGGTTGTTCCCGATGCTACCCCCTCATCCTTGCCCTACAGTTCGATATTAGGTGGCACGACTTCCATTAATAATTTTGAAATCAAGGGCTTCAAAAATAAAAGCTCACTTAAAGAACTTGGTTTAGGCGATGGGTACGATTTAACCGGCCGTCACATTTTCCGCAAGGAAGGTGTGGAGCTATCCGTTCAGCCCCTCTTTGTTCCCCAGGTACAGGCGAAGTAATTAAGCCATCAAGACAATCTTTCTCGGGAAGATAATCGTCCCGAGATTTCCTAAATTTTCTAAAATTAGAATTTGCAACAAGCAATTTATTGTGAAAGGGGCAATAATGGCTGTTTTAAAAAATGAATTCATTTTCGGAATTCTCTTCGTCTGCGCCACCGCTGGAGTCAATGCAGATGAATCGGGGATAAAACTCGACCCACTCCATCTGGAAGCGAATTGGGAAGCGGGGCAAATAGAAAGTTTCGATAACCACGGCAATCAAACTGCCGCTCAGATCAAAGATAAACAGCTCCTCAGCCACAGCTCTGTTTGGTTTTTACAACAAGCGCATTTGTCCGATAACGTCAAGGTTTCCTTGGGAGTAGGTGGTATCTATTTCATAACTCCCGCTTCTCCGAGTAACATTTACAGCTTTGGACAGCACGCCGCATTCGCGCTATCCGACTTGCATGCGGAATTCGATTTTTGGAAAAGGGAGACCAATGACCATGGTTTATCCCTGAAAGTCGGAGTAATTCCTTACAAGTACAATGAAGACGCCAAAAACCTGGGCGAATACATGTTCCGCACCTATTCCTACCCAACGGTTATCTATACCGGCGGATTGGTGTCGCTGAATTCGGCCGGAGTACAATTAAACGGATTGGACGCGAACACCAAACTCGGCGGCCTGAATAATGACTTGATGCTGACCATCAAAACCGACCAGGCTCCTAGCGGCGCCTTGAGCCTGACGGATATTATTTCTTATTCCATAAAGAACATCTTCACCCTCGGCGCTGGCTACCAATTTGATAATTTTTATGACGCGACCGGGCTCGCAAGGGGGAACTTCGATCCCACGGGTTCTTCGAATTATTTCGTTTTGTCCGATGCGCGGGTTGTAACCGGGAAACTAGACGCTGCGGATTCATCTCTTCTCGTCAGCTCTGGACACTATACCTTCGTCGGTCAAAAGGCCATGGGAAGAGCATCGCTCGATTTAGGGAACCTGATTTCCAGCATTGCTCCGAATTCTTTCTTCACGGATAAGCAGTTCCGGATTTACGGCGAAATCATCGCCATGGGAATCAAGGATTACCCTGGATATTATCGTAGTCTCAAGGACCGGATCGCCTACATGTATGGGCTGAATGTCCCCACGGGAGGATTGCTGGATATTTTGTCAGCGGAAGCTGAATTCTGTAGAAACCCCTACCCGGACAACTCCGGAGTAGCCTTGCAGGCCCTCTCTCCGGTTCCGAACACCGAGTTAGGCATTCCGGGCACTGCGGATAATTTCAAATGGACCCTCTACGCGCAAAAGAAAATCATGAATGGTTTCTCTATCACTGCTCAGGCTGCCAGGGATCATATGCGTCTCGTGGATTTCTTTGGTCACTACTATGACCAAACGATTATGCAACATCCCGATAACTGGTATTGGGCGGTTCAGTTAGGTTATTCGATTTAGGGCTTGATGAATAGCTTGCCGTCAGGTTTTCTTTTTTTCGGGGGGCCTTCCGGGTTCTGATCCCGCCCCCGTCCGCCCGCATTAAACTGCCCATGCGTTCACTTTTGGGGCCATGATGAGGCTCAGTAGCCTCAGTGTTACCTTAGCCTCCTCCATCGCCCTAGAAAAATGCGCAACAAAAGATCCCGAAAGATCTTGTCGAGGTTCATGACCAGGAAGACCATGGTAATCGCACTCTCCTACGTCTCCTTCAGGCGCGGCATGATGCGAGACAGGCAGTAGCGGCGCTTGGCCACTCCCCGAAGCGCCCCCCCTTCCACACTCACGGCTCCAGGACCGTCCATTCCGGAACCGGCCTCGGACGCGGGTGGTCGGCTGTTTTCCGGATGGGAACTCGGCGCTCATGCTGGTTTGCGCCCGGTTCAGGTACGTGGCCTCCCAGGATTGGGGTGCAAAACGGTATCTAAATATGGATCCCCAAAATGGGGCGAGACCGTTAGAATATCGACTCGATTTCAGGTAGTAGAGTGTGGAACTTAACAACCGACCGACTAAAGTCGGTGGGTTAGAATTACGGACTGAAAGTCCCCCCAAAGAAACGCGCTCCGCGCGTCTATGGCTCCACATCGAACCCCTCCGTTGGCTTCGTTTCGAAATGGTGCTCCAAGTACTCTTTAATCATCTCCTTGCTTAACTCACCCGCAGTTACACAGAAATAACCCCGCGCCCAAAAATGTCTTCCCCAGTATCGCTTTTTCAGATGCGGGAACTCTTCGAAAATCTTTGCCGATGTCCGTCCTTTCACCCTTCGCATAATATCCGATGGACTAATTTCAGGAGGTGCGGATACCAAAATGTGGATGTGATCCTTGCTGACTACCCCCCTCGTAATATTTCAATCTCAAAAATTTCGCAGGTCTGGCGTACTAGCTCTCGAACTCGTTGGGCCACCTCCCCTTCCAATACCTTGTATCGATATTTCGTCACCCAGACGAAGTGGTACTCAATCTTAAACTTCGTGTGGCTCCCGTATCGATAGTTCATGGGCTAAATTTAGAATCGTAGCTGAAAGCTACCCGTCTGAAAGACGGGGGTTTAAACCTTAATTTCGGACGAATTAAATCGCTTTTGCTTGCGGCCGTATTTCTGGTGGCGGCCAAGCTTCGCATTCCCTTGGATAATAACCTCAATGACTCCGTCGTCAATGGAACAACATTTACAATTTTGCGATCCCCATTTTACGGGGGGAAAATTCTACGCTGGGCTTCGACTATTCCAGGTTAATGACCTCGGCCTTGGCCGCGCTGCTCCTTCTCTGTTCCATTTTATCGCTGCTTTCCTTTCTCCGCACCCGCACCGCGCGCCCTTGAATTCGATGTAGCAATGGGTGGCCCGGTTTTCGGCATTAACCGCCCGGCTGCTTACCTCGCGGGCGCTAACCCAAGGGGTCGTTCGGCCAGATTTCAATTCCGGACAGTCTCGCGGAAGGAAGAAACGGCGCGAGTGATCGTCAACGGGGAAAGCCCCAGGTGACGCCTGTGGACAATTGAAATTGAGAGACGGTGCGACCGGTTAAATGATTTTGATTTTCAAAGTATTGCCAGCCCGCCCCACCGTGCACGCTAACGCCCTTTTGCCACACATAGGCCGCCCGCGTGATTACGCGCGTCTCATACTCCGGAATCCCCGTGGGCGCAGCCCCCTCATTATTATAATACGAAGCATAAGGTGTATAATAATTGACTTCTCCTTTCGCCAAGATGCCCGCGATTAAAGAGAGTTCCCAGGAGGATGGCAACGTAGCCGTGAGATGATACCAGAAATCATTATCATCTCCGCCGCGCAGATAACCAATGGGAAAATCAACCACGAATTTATCGACGAACGGACGCTCGTTTTTATCCTGCATGTTACTGGTTAGGACTTGCCGGGAATAAAATGTGTTCAGTGGTTGTTGGTAGCCGTAAAGATAGGGATCCGTATGGATCCAATGAGCGCTTTGGGTGAATAACCATCGGCCTAAAGTTGAGGCATGTAATGCGCCCACCATGGTTCCTATAATCGATGGCGTGCCGTCCTTTCCTTCCGTGGGGACGTAGCGGATATCATCCAAAATCGTTTCTCCAAATAATGAAATATTCCCCGGCAAGCGGAGCTTGGCGTCGAAAGAGAGATTGATGTTGGTGTAACCTTCCCTGAAGGTATTGTGGTAGAATATGAACGGGCCGGCATCCCGCAAATCCGGCACTTTACCACCGATGATTTGCGTTTCCGTAATCCCCAAATTCAATCGCGAAAAATTCGCCTCGAGCCGATGCGCGAAAAGGGTTTTTATATTATCGGCATACACGCGGCTATGGGCATTTTGATCGAGCTGTGAGTCATAATGGCGCTGGAGGTACTCTTCGCTGCCTACCGGATAATTTTCACTCGCGGTGTCTCCCAGCGGCGTGCCTTGCAGCCAGGGATTCAAACTGGAAACAAGCAAGTAGTAGCGGACGACAGGTGCCTTGAGCGCCACCTGCACCGCGTCATGATAAGGGACGCCATCGCTCAGCGTGAGCCCGAAATCCGGTGAGGGCGACCAATGAATGGGAAAACGCCCGACTGTGAAATCCAAAAAGTTATTCTCAATATGGAAATAGCCAAGGGATGGCTCGTTCAAATCCACTTCCTTACTCGACAACGGTACATTGGATCCCAAAGGATCTTGATACCAAGCCTTGATGTCACGATGCAAGCCCATGCGAAAGTAGGCGTAGCTATGCGGCGAAAAAGAATATTGCAGTTCGACTTTTATAAGATCGGGCACATCGGACCAAGCTCGGGCCATCTCGGGATCGATGTGGACCGATTCCCAGCCTGGAGCAAAAACTTCGAAAGGTGTGGAAAAAGGGGCGCGTTTATTGATGGGATAGGCGCCGAGATCCAAAGCCACCGATGCCGGAAAGGTCTTTTTCTTTTGGCATTCATCCTGAATCAAAATGAGAATAGCACTAGGCTCCCCACTCAAGTCGGCGGATTTTTCGAGCGATTCTAGGCAAATATCTTGTTCGGATTTCGGCCAAACCGAAGCGAACGTCCGTGTAGCAACCGTAGCCGAATAGTATTCCCAAAGCCTACCCAAGGGGTCGGTCGGCCAGATTAGTTTCGCTTCCGCGACGGCTTGTTCGTTGGCATTGAAGTCATTAGCATGGATGGTGATTGGGGCGAGAATGAGGGCGAGAGAGAAAAATTCGAGCTTTGACAGCTTCCATAATGGTCCTTCTTTCAACATCCGAGTGATTCCCTCATTTTCATGAATCAGGATTAGTACTTCAGGTAAACCTCTCCCGAAGCTGCGGGACTGGCCAAGTTGGTTCCCAGCTGGCTTTTCCAATTGGTGACGGACATATAGCCTAGCTTGCCTTGCAATTCCAAGAATCGGTTCCACCAGTAGGTGACGCCAAGCGTTAGGGTATTGCGTGACTCCACGACTCCGCCAAGAAATACTTTTTGGGTTCCGTCTACCGCGGGGATATGGAAATCAAAAATGGAACCGCCTCTGGAAAGCGCATCCCTCTGCATGAATTCATATTCAAGCCGCACTTCACAGGGTGTTTCTAGAGTGTGTTCCCAAGCCAGATGGAGGGCGTGGGAGTTGGGAGGCAGTGAACTGCCCAACAGACTGCCGTAATGCTGGAGTTGTGTATTGATAAGGTGATGGGTGAAAACCCATGGCTCTACGCGCGCATATTCCACTTGGATTAGGGATGACGCAAAGGGCAACCCGGTGGCCTCCCCGCCTACCGTAAAGGCCAATTTATCGCCCCAAAAACTTAAGGGAAATCCGCTGAAGTCGTCGACGAAAAGTTCCCCAAAAATACGCCCGCGCCGGGCCAGGAATATTTCTACGTCGGCGCCAATGGCGACATTATCCCGATCGCCAATTTGGTGTTCGGCAAATTTGATAGGAACCAGGGGGATGACGTAGGTCCAATCCAATGGGCCTCCGGCCGTGACGCACATTTCCTGCATTCCAATCGCGAGGAATTTCCAGGGCCTCGACTCCAACCTGTGGGCCACCATGTAGGCTTCCGAGTCATTCCAAAGGCCAGTTCTTTTCGCGACGATCTTAGTATAGGCGAATGGGCCTACCCGGAAAGCAAGACGGATTTGCGTCATCGGGGCGCTCTCGCCGGGATACCGGAATCCCCGACGGTAACGTCCAGAATACGGAGTTCCTGCAAACGCGATGGAATCGTTGGGGGGCAGGAAGTCCTGCACCCAGAACCAGGGGTGTTGGGAAAGAAAAACATGCTGCCAGATGCCCGGTCCCCATTGGTTCCAATCGCTGCCCGCTTCGAGGCGGACGTTACTATCCTCATACCCTGCCACGGTGCGGAAACCGTCGAAGGTGCTGACTCCCCGGGGGTCGCCCGCCTTGCCTTCGCGATCCGTATTGTAAGGCATCCCCAGCGCGGGATTATAATTTTCCGTGAATCGATTGTAATAGGATCGTTCTTGACCCACGCCCGCCGTGGAGAGGAATTGGTATTTCTCTTTATAAGACCCTTCTACCGTGGCGGAAAGAAAACTAAAGGCGAAGGCTTGGGATTTGGGCAGGGAATCTTCCAGGTATCCTCCAACGAAATATTCTCCATGTAACGATCCCGTAACCGTAGAGTCTTGGTATGTGATCGGGCGGTAGGACCCGGAAGCCGGCTCGGCGAATCCCAGTTCCTCGCGAAAGGCCCGCAACCTGCGGCGCTCCCACGGCAGCAGGGAATCTTCCTTGCCATGGGCCTCTTCCAACATTCGTCCCACTTCCGATTTGGGCAAAGGCAGGCTTCCCATGAATCCAGGTGTAATCCAGCCTTCCAACTCCAAACGGCGCAGAAAGGCGTAAACCGGGTGGGAAACATCAATGGGTGTGGCAGATGCAAGGCGGAAAAATCCGAAACACAGGATTAGTAAAACCAGGATTGAGCCCGGCCTTAACACATTATGCTGCTCACTCATGAAATGCTCGTTAGGGAAAACGTCTCCGATTTTCCATATCGGATGCTTGCCGCATGAATTTCGGGTGTTCAGATTTCGGGGAGTCGCATTTCCTGCCCCTGCAAAGGCATGTCTTCCTGAAGCGCGGCCCGCCAAGAAAATTCATTTCGGAGTATAGGTCACCACAACGGTGTCAAAGGATGCGGAACCATTCGGTAAGTTTCCATCGAACACGGCGCCGGTACTATCCAGAGCCACGGCCCGAAGCACGACTTTTCCGGGATACAGTTTCACCATGGCCGTCCATGTTCCTGTCCCCACTTTGGACGCGGTCACCCATGAGCCCAAATAGGGCGGAGTGCCTCCGGTTACCTGGACCGAGCTCCCTTCTGAAATCGTCCCGGAAACGGAAATAATACTATCCGAAAGTATAGCGCCCGCAAGTGGGGATTGAATGGCGACCCGTTTGGTCGTAGCCGCGTTCGCCACGCATGCCGAATCTATTTTGCCACCGATTATTGTGGAGTCGGTGCAAGCCGCCGCTTGTGCACTATACGGCGGAAACGTGACTTGAGTTTCGCAACCCCACAATAGACAGGGAACGATTAGCGCTTTAAAATAACGCGGGAGACGCCCCGTTTTACCAGAAGTCCTTTTATTCATTCCATGTTTTCCCGGTTGGCGTTTTCAATGGATCTCAATAAAGACCTTGAAGACGGATATAATAATCCGGGTGCCGTTGTATATCCATCATCGTTTCGACATGCACACGTTTCCATGTGTAGGATAAAAAAGGACTCACGGATATTTGGGGTTTATCGACTCCATTTAAAAAGGTCTTCGATAATAGATTGTCCTTTTCCGAATAGCTATCCGTAACCGCCGATCCGCTGTCTTGCCCTTTCCAAAGGAGAACCATCTTGGAGGATAAATACAGATTTTCAGTCGGCCGGATAAAGGGTTGGAATACGACCGCCTGCGAGTTCGGCCCATAGGGGTTTCCCAGGGGATAATTCCCATTGCTGGCCTGGGCCGGAAAGTCCGGAAAATGCGTGTATACCCACGGCTCCACATGACTGGCCTCCAAAACCAAACCCGATTCCTTGCCAAACACCCGACCGCCCCACTGCGCGCCCATCATGGCGCCCCATTTATTTTCGCGATAGTTTTTCAAAAAAAGCGAACTCGGGGATTCGAGATCATCCAAGAGGAACTCCGAGTAGAGAAGTCCGAATCCCGGTATCCGATAGGTTACGTCCGCGGAGAGCAGGCCGTTATTATTGTCCTCGGCAAGAACCGTTTTCGCGATGAAGAGCGGGAAAACCGGGAGGAAAAAGTAGGACCGGTTATCCCGGTAGAGAATGATTTGATCGGTAAACCCCAAAAGCCAGTCTCGGCTGACCCGCCATTCATAGCGGTGAGCATACAGGTTTTTTTCGTCATGATTATCATTGATTCCGAGTAGATCACCATAAAGACTGGTCACCGAGATGGGACCCACATGGGTTTGCAAGCCGTATTGATTGAACGGAACGGCCTCCTGGTTGAAAGTCAGGTTCGTGTAGACGCCGGGACCCCAATGGGCGGCGTCGCGCCCTGCCGTGACTCGCGCGAAGGGCAGGTCCAGCGCAACATTGGCTCGATACCGCGAAAAGGAAGCGAAAGAAATCGACCCAGTAGTGGACTTTTTCTGGAGATCCACGGGCTCCCGGTCAAAATCAAGGACGGCCCCGTCCGACACGCCTGAGGAAAATTCCCGGGCATCCAGGTAAAACGAGAGGGGGCCCTTCCCGCCCGAGGCGATCAAGCCGGCTTCATAGGTCAAATCCCCCGAACCCGCGCTTTGGCTTGCCGGTATGGGCGAGTTGGGGATGCCCAAACGATATTCCCCTGCGCCGATGAGGCCGACATCGACTTCCTCTTGCCGGGCATCCTGATGATAATGCAAGGCATGTCCGCTTCCACACACATCGGTGGAATCCAGCGGGGAGATGCAGGGACGGGGAAAGACCCAGGACAGGGGAAGGGTATCGGATAACGCTCGCCCATGCTCCCGTTCAATAAGGGAAGGCTCGGAGTTGCGGAGAGTGTACGGACGATCCAAGGGAAGATTGTAATTCGGGGACCAACTGTCGGCCAGGCCGAACCCCGCTAGTACGACGAGGGAGAATCTCCATCCGCTTGGACGCCTAAATTTCACAGCGACAAACCGAACGCGGAAACGAGCCGCACCGCGCTTCGGCGCTGGGAAATCGAGGCGTCGTTATAGGCCTGCCAGGTATCGTACCAGGTCCGTTGCGCATCCAAAAAATCCAGAATCGTGGTGCTGCCGGACCGGTAGGAGTACTCCACCGTTTCCAGAACATTTCCGGATTCATTTAGATTCAGGAGCGCCGCGGCTTTTTCTTTCGCGTGGGTTTGATATTCCTCCTGCGCAGAGAGCATTTCGAATCGCGCTTGGCTTCTTAGGGCGTTTAAAGACATTTCCGTTTGCCGACTCACGATTTCCGCCTTGCTGATTTCCCCTTGGTTCCTTGAAAATACAGGCAGCGGCAGACTCATGGAAAGACCATAAAATGGAACGCCTTGCTGCTCGGAGAAATCCGTGTTCAAGGTGAGATCCGGAACCGCCAGGGATTTCTGCAGTTGATAATTCGTCTTCGCCGCTTCCCATTGCGCCTTGGCCATCTTGATGTCGCTGCGCGCTTCCACTAGCGAATCCACCGACGCGTCCTTGCCGGGAGCTTCATCCAGCGAATCCTGGGAATCCACTTCCACGGTTTGCGCGGTCCCAAAGCCAAGCAAAAAAGCCAGCGTGTGTTCCGCATGGGAAACGCCCAACTCCGCTTCTTCCACCTGGATGGCATATTGGCGAGCGGCGACGATGGAACGTGCGAGATCCGTGCTCGTAATGACCTGATTGCGGAGGCGTGTCCGATTGACGGCGACGAGCGAGTCGAGAAGGGATTGGGCTTTGAGGTTCAAATCCCGGTTCAGCTTCGCCTGGTAGGCATCGAGCCAGGCATTGGCGACCAAGGAAACGGTTTGCCTTTTCGCATCGTCCAGATTGTGTTGGGAGACGGCATAATTCCACTCCGCGTTGGCGACCCGCTTGCTCCGCTTTCCACCCGTTTCAAGTGGAAAGGATACACTGAACCCGTACATCTTGTTCTGGGGCTGAAGCAGGGAACCCGGGTTATCGCCGGGAAGACCGGCCGACACCATGTCTCCGTTCAACGACACTTGGGGGTTAGGCCGGAGGCCGGATGAGACGATGTCCTCGTGAGCCGCCTGCACGTCAAAGGCTTGCCTTTGCAAGGTTGGATTCTTCTCCAAGGAGATGTTCACCGCCTGGCGCAGGGTGAGTCGAAGCGGCGATCCATTTGCGCCCATGCACGCCAGGACAAGGAACAAAGTTGCTTTCTTTTTCATGAGTGTTTCCGGGAGGAGCCGGTTTCCACCTCCCCCATTCTGAGTGTCGATTTGATTTTTTCCCTCTGGCGTTCCAATAAGAAGTAGAGGCAAGGAATGGCCAGCAACGTTAAGAGCAGCGAGGAACACAGTCCACCGACGATCACCGTGGCTAGGGGCCGCTGCACGTCCGATCCGATGCCCATTGCCATTGCGGCGGGAATTAATCCGAAGAGCGCCACGAGCATCATCATGAGAATCGGCCGCAATTGCGTTTGCGAACCCTGGCGAATGGCCTCCAGCAAATCGAGGCCGTCATTTTCCCTCAGATGATTGATGCGCGAGACCAGGAGCACTCCCGACATGACGGCGACACCGAACAAAGAGACGCAGCCGACACCGGCGGAAACGTTAAAGTGGTAGCCTCTGAGCAACAGAGCGGCGACCGCCCCCACCAAGGCAAACGGCACGTTGGCTAAGGTCAACAACGCAAACCTAGCCTCGCGAAATAGGGTGAACAGGAGCACGAATATGAGGAAAATCGTGATGGGAATCACAACCAACAACCGATTGCGGGCGCGCGTGAGGTTTTCAAATTGACCGCCCCAGTCAATGGCGTATCCTTTGGGGGTCAGAACCGAATTGGCGACCCGTTGCCGCCCCTCTTCCACGAAGCTACCCTGATCGCGTCCCCTGATGTTAGTGCGCACGGTCATCTGACGTTCCCCATCCTGCCGTTGAATGAGCGTGGCCCCATCGACCAATTTGATGTCCGCAAGGACGGAGAGGGGAATCCGCGCGCCGGTCGGCGAAGGAATCAGTAAGGTCCGGATCGCTTCCAGCGAATTGCGGTTTTCCGGTAAGTACCGCACGACGATATCGAAGCGTTTCTCGCCGTCAAAAAGGGAGCTGATGGTCTTGCCGCCGATGGCCGCTTCCAGCATTTTCTGCACATCGCTGACATTGATGCCGTAGCGCGCCGCGACCTCGCGCCGCACTTCCACGGCCAATTGGGCTTGATTGCCTTCCTGCTCGATGCCGAACTCGGAGGCCCCATGAACATTGCGGATGACGCCCAATATTTCCTTGGCCAACTCGCGCATCATCCCCAGGTCATGCCCGGAAATAAAGACCGCCAAATCCGCCACGCTGCCCGTCACGGCCTCCGTGACATTATCGAGAATCGGCTGGGAAAAAGAAAATACGGCGCCGGGAACGGCATTCCCCAACTGGTTTTTCAACTGGAAGAGGAGCTTCTGCTTGTCCATGCCGCGCGGCCATTCGGAATAATCTTTCAGGGTCACGAGGATCTCAAACCGGTTGGGACCATACGGATCCGATCCTTCATCATTGCGGCCCAATTGGGTGACGACGGCCGCCACCTCCGGGTAAGCGGAAACGATGCGCCGAATCACGGGCGCGACCTTGGCGGATTCATGGATGGTAATGCCCGTCGGTAAAAAACAACGGATATTGAACGCGCCCTCATCCAATTCAGGAAGAAATTCGGTGCCCACTCGCGCGCTTCCCCAGAAGGCTGTAACAATGAGAAGGACGGCCAGAGCCACGGTTGCCCTGGGCCAGCGGAGGAGAAAGTTGAGTATTCCGGCATAAGCTCTTTGCAACAACGTCAAGAGTGGGTTGTGCCATTCCAATCGCTGCGGACCCTTGGCGCTCCAAAGATTACGGAACGCCCAGGACATCATGACGGGGATGAGGGTCAGCGCCATCAACATGGAACCGAGAACGGCAAAGGAAAGCGTATAAGCCATGGGCGAGAAGAGCTTGCCCTCCACGCGTTGCAGGGTAAAAAGCGGCAGATAGGCCAAGACGATGATGGAGATTGAAAAGAAGATCTCGCGGCCCACTTCCTGGGCGGCGCTGAGCGTCAGCCAAATTACGCCACGCGCCTTTTCATCGGAGGTCGCCAAGCGATAGCGCCTTAAAATGTTCTCCGCCATGACCACGGCGCCGTCGACGATGATGCCGAAGTCAATCGCACCCAGTGAAAGGAGGTTGGCCGGGATACCCGTGAGACGCATCAGAATAAAAGCGAAAAGCAAGGAGACGGGAATGGTCAACGCGACCACTAAGGCGGAGCGTAGGTTACCCAGGAAGAACACCAAAACGATGATGACGATGGAAAGCCCTTCGAATAAGGTATGCGAAACCGTATGCAGGGTTTGCTCCACCAAGGTGCTACGATCGATGACCGTCCGGATTTTCACGCCTTCGGGCAGGGTCGCGCCGATTTCCTGGAGCTTGTCCTTGAGGCGCTCCAAGACCTCGGAAGGGTTTTCTCCGCGGCGCATCACCACCAGTCCCTGCACGCCGGAATTGACGTCCAGCTTTTCGGCCGGTATGGTATAACCCAGTATTCCCGACGGCGTGGGCGGGGTGATTTCCACACTGGCTAAATCGCGAATGAAAATCGGCACGCCATTCTGGGAGGTTACGACGATATTTTCGATGTCCCGCTTATCGCGGATGGCGCCGATGCCGCGGACGGCGAAGCCTTGTCCGCCCCGCTCGATGATACTGCCCCCGGAATTCAGGTTGTTGCTTTGGACGGCGTCGATCACGTTTTGCAGCACCAGGTTGAAGCGCTGCAATTTCGCCGGCGAGGTGAGAATGTGAAATTGCTTAACGGGACCGCCGAACGTCACCACATCGACGATGCCCGGAACTTGGAGGATGCGTGGAGCGATGTTCCAGTCTTGCATCGTGCGCAAGTCCATGGGCGTGAAACGGCCATTCCCCTCCACTTCATACCGGAAAATTTCCGCCACCGGCGTCCAGATAGGGGCCATCTCCGGTTCAACCCCATCGGGCAGGTCCGCGTCCTTGAGCTTTTCGTTGACTTGCTGCCGCGCGAAATAATCATCCGTCCCATCCTCAAAGGTCAGATCGATTACGGACAGTCCGAAGATGGTTTTGGATCGCCGGGTCAACAGCCGGGGCACGCTATTCAGCGCACGCTCCAAGGGAATAGTGATCTGTTGCTCCACCTCCTCCGGGGCCCGTCCCGGGAACTTGGTGATGATCACCACCTCGGTATCTCCGACATCGGGATACGCTTCGATTTTCAAATGGGCGTAACTGTAAATGCCTAATGCGACCAAAAGGAGGACCAGGCCCAGCGTCAAAATCCGATGGTTCAAAGCGGAATGCAACAAGCGACTGATCATGCGGGACTATCCATTAAAAAGAGATTCACGTGGACATTAAAAAAAGTGGGCGGGTCACCAGACATCAACACGATGCGTCACCGCGAGCCGAAACCAAAATCGGCTCGATACAAGGTGGCGCCCTTGAGCCCGCCTTTCATCAAGTAGCGGAGGATGTACTCATACAAAGGCCCATTGGGCCCCTCATCACCTTCGTCCAGAAAAATCTGCGCTGGTAACATGAGGCTTTACCCGTTAGTATCCGAAGCTGAGGCCCTTGAGTAGGATGGCGCCTTCGACGGCGACCACCTCTCCGGCCTTCAGGCCTTGTACGATGGCTACGCTATCTCCCGACTGTTGGCCCACGACAACCTCCCGGCGATGAAACTCTCCCGGACGCGTGCAGACAAAGAGGTAATCATGCCCTTGCACCGTAACCACGGCCGAAGGCGGCAGACAGATCACCTGCTTTTCTTCTTGACCGAACCGGACATTCGCGAACATTCCGGGGCGCAAGCGGCCGGTTGCGTTCGGGACCGAGATCCGTACCTTGACGGTGCGCGTCGCGGCATCCACCACTTCGCCAATCGCCTCGACCTTGCCTTGGAATTCTTCACCGGGATACGATGTGAACTCCATGGAAACGCGTGAACCGCTTTGGAGGCTGTGGATCTGCGTTTCAGAAATGTCGCAAATCATCCACACCAGGCCCGGCGCGGCCTTTTGAAATTCTCCGGGATCGAATCCCAACGCGCGCATCTTGCCTTCCGTTTCCCGCAAAGCGGCATTGGCCGCCGTCCAATCATTTTGGGCATCCTCCAAATCCTTGCCTGTCGCGGCTTGGTGCGCGAAGAGATCCTTGGTCCGTTCAAGATTCCGGCGCAACTTTTCGAAATTGGCTTTGTTCTGGTTGAAGGAGGAATAGAGAGACGTTAGATCCGCGCTTTCAAAAAGCGTGAGCGGACCTTCCGAACCGGATTTGGAATGCGACACGCTCGCGACCACACGGGACGGGGCTTCCAGCTTGATCCGTAATACGCCAGGCCGAACCTCGGAGGTTTTGAAAAGCCCGGTATCGGCCTGAGGCGGCAACCGAATGAGCGCACCGTTTTCTTCCACTTGAGGCAAAGGGGCCGCTTCGGGGGAAACCGCTCCGTTTTCTTTACAACCCATAAGGCCGGAAAGGGATATCCAAACAAGGAATGCGCCGAATTGTTTTCTAGGTACGCAAAAGTGAAACATGGCAAGCTCCAATCAGTGAAAACAATGATACGAGCCGGACATTAAAACCGGATTAGTTCAGTTTTAAAATTTAGACTGCACCTACAAATAGCACTCCATTGCGCACTCCCTTCCAGGCGCACTCCGTTTTCCAGAAATGGCCTACCAACACGTTTCACGGGGAATGATTTCCAAACGCTTCTACGTGTTTAGCCAGCCGGAGGACGTACTTCCCCTCGTCGTTTACCTCTTCTACTTTATTCAATGCTTTTCGGAAACCAGGGTGAAATGGGAGGATGTCCTAAGCATGCGCCCTTTTTTGATTATCGCCTGATGCCTCGCCGCCAGCCTCGGGTTTTGGCTTTCCTTTGGAGTCCCAGGTTTTCTTCCATAACCAGTATGCCGGCGTCGGATGAGTCGCCTATGCAGACGTAAGACCAATGGGAAGTTTTTATGGGCTATGTATGACCCTGCAAGCAGGGTGGTTTCCGGGACTTGATTGGTAAAAATAATGACCCAAGTGTTGGGTGGTCAGCGCTCCAAAATATCAGGCGCGTCCGGGTATGAACCTATCTCGAAACGGACCGGGAGGCAATCCCGGAACGGGTCAACCCCTTATAGGAGAAATTACCGATGGGCGAGCGGCCAAGGTCTGTTCCGCCGAAGCTCGCCTATTGGACTTGGATCTTTTCGCCGAAGGTGGTTCCTTCGGCCCTGCCCGCCACCACATAAAGCCCCGGTGCCAAGGCCCCGCTTTCGAACCGCGAAGGGCCTGACCCGGAAGCCTGCGCGGCCTGGGTACCATCCAGGCGCAGCACTTCGAGTTTCCAGGCGCCATTGAAGGGCAAATCGAAAGCGACACGGCCTGTATGTAAGGATGCGTGGATCTTGCTCGCGAAGGACGCGATGTGAGCGGAGGAGATGGAAGTGGTTTTGTTCACCGCGTTCAAGGTGTAATAACCCACATTGGTCCAAAGGTCGCTTCCGCTCGCGCTTTTCACGGTGCTGGTCGCGGTGATGGTGTACATGCGATTCGTCGTGAGGGGTGCGAACGTGAGCCGTACATGCTTTCCATCCCCGGAAAGAGAAGCGCCGCTGATGGGGACGTTCACATTGGTTTTCGCGGCAGGGTTATTTACGCCATAGTCGAAGGTGGGAACGAATTGCGACACCTTGAGGTTCCAGTTGGACGCCTGCCCCGCCGCCGCCGCGGCAGGTTGGCTGAACTCGACATCGAAGCCATCGATTACTGAACGGATTGCGAGGATGTCGAACGGAACAGTCTGAGTGGGGGTCAACAGGTCCAAGCCTCGGCAGGTGCCCTGCCAGTTCCAATTGGACGAGCCGCCCAGGTTGCAGGTGCCGCCGCCGATACCAATGACCAGGACCGATCCCGAAGGCGTGTACAGGAATTGTTGCACGCCGAATTGGATCCCAGTCCCCCCGGTCATCTTCTGGGTCATGAAGGTGAAGGCCGCTCCTTGGTACTCGCCGTTCACTTTCTCCACGAAGGTACGGAGGATATCCCCATGGTAAACATCGCCCATGATCATCTGTCCTGCATAGGGGCCAGCCTTCAGGAGCAAAGGGTGGGTCGGGCTGTTGCTGAAGATGGTATAAGGCAGCCATACGGCGGGCGGGTATACTGGATCCGTAGGGCAATTGTCCTGGGCGAGATTGTCCGGGGTGAGTCCGCAATCGTTGTTCTTGGAAGTGCGGTATCCGTAGAAACGTCCGCCATTGGTGGGGGCGGTTTTGGTGGGGATATGATACATATAGTCGATAGGCTTCCAATGCCCCTGATTATCGCTGATGAAAATCTCGTCGTCGGGTCCAAGACCGATCCCATCGGTGTTCCGCATGCCGCGTGCGTATTGGGTGTAGCCGCTTCCGTCAAAGGCCACCTTCATCAGGGCGCCGCGCTCCTTGGGATCATTGTTGTCCGGCGGATAGGCCATCCCCGTCGTGAACCAGAAAGCGGAATCCTTGTATACCAGGCCCCAAGAGAAATGGTGCCACATGTTATCGTCGTACCATTGGGTGTTCAGGCTCCAAACGGTGGACTTGTTCCAGGTGGAGCCGGAGCCGGTGAACTTCACGAGGCGCGGTTTCTCCATCACGTAGAAATCCTGTCCCACTACCTTCACTCCCAGGGGCTCACGTAGGCCCTGTGCGACGCGCACGGGCGTGCCGGGGGTTCCCGAAGCCAAATTGGGGATTATCCACACTTCACCGAGGCTCTTTTGACTGCCGCCCCAGGTACAGATGACCCCATCCCCATTCGCGAACAAGTCGACGCCGCCGATGCCGCCCACATTGTTCAACTCCGCCGGCATGATGTCCTTAAGTGTGAAATACGGATTCAATGTGTCCAAGGCCGAGGCTGAAACGAACGCCAAGCCTAGCGCCGCCATCAACACATTTCTAGTCCCAATCTTCATACCATCCCCCAGTTTATGGCCATGCCGGCTAAGATAAAAAGTAACACGGATTGCCTTATCCAAATGTTAGGTCAAAGTGACCGCAGCTTAAAACCCTCCCGATTGGCAGATTTTCCATCAATCGGGCCCAAAGCTCCAAATGACGCCTCAATCTCCGCAGTCCCTCCGCGCAACTTCAGCGTTGTCCCTAATGTAAGCAATCTCCCCCCGTTTGGGTTCGGGTATATTAGTTACGTCCAATGGCTTCAAAACCCAATTTGCCTTCTGTATTCGATTACCTCGACTACCGTCGTTTCCTGGGCGATTATTTCTTTACGCGGAAAATGCTGGAGGCAAAGTTTTCTTTGCGCGCGTTCGCGGCGAAATCAGGCTTGCCGTTATCGAACTCCAGTTTCTTTTCCAAGGTCATCGCCGGGAATCGAAATTTGACCTTGGACATGCAATTTAAATTCGCCAAAGCCATGAAGTTGGGCCCCAGCGAAATCCCCTACTTCGGCTTGCTGGTGCGCTTCAACCAAAGCAAGGATCCGGAAGCCAAAAAACATCTGTACTCCGAATTGGCCAAGTATACCCGGTCCAAAGCAAGGATCATCGCCAAGGACGGGTACGAGTATTATTCCAAATGGAATCATTCCATCGTTCGGGCTTATTTCGGGATCAACAGTAAGGAAAACAACCCCTCGGCCATTGGTCGGAAAGTCTTTCCGAATATTTCCGCGTCGGAGGTGGAAGAAAGTATCAAGCTCCTTTTGGAACTTGGATTGATCAGCAAAACCGCAAACGGCTACACGCTCCGGGAAACCAACATCGCCACGGAACGCGAGAACAAGGATTTCGTCGGCAAGGTTCGTATATTCGAGATGCTCCGGCTGGCGCAGGACGTGTTCAACAACGTGCCGGCCGCCCATCGGGAGTTCAACGCCATGACCGTGTTCATTTCCAAGCAAGGCTATTCTGCCTTGCAGGAAAAGATCCAGGCTTTTCGTGAAGAAGTAAAGGCCTTGGTCGGCGCGGATAAGGACGAGGACCGGATCTATACCTTGGCGATGCAATTCTTTCCCAACAGCGTACTGCCGGAATGGAAGGGTGATTCCCATCCTCCCATGGCTAAATCCGAACCGGAATAGGCGATGGGCAAACTGAATCTCCCGGTTATCGCCATCCTCCTCAGTGTGACTTTTTGGTCCGCATGCTCGGACCCGCGCGTAGCGGGAGGCTTTGACGATGTCCAGAACCCGGCACTGACACTGGCATTGCAAAAAACCGATGGCACTGCCTCATCCGATGCCGAGCTTCGGGTATTCGCCCGGTTTCAAAATCCGACCATCGACACCATTCCTTTATTGGAGAGGATGGTACAGTCCGGTCACACCGCCGTCCTCACGGATTCCGACCTGGTTCAATCCATGCGCGCGGCCGTCGCCCGGGGATTGGTATGGCCGAATGGCGACACCGTGGAGTTCAACGTTCAGGCAAGGAACTTGGCTTCGTCCGATTCCGCCTTACGCGGGGAGGCGTTCGTGGCCGATTTCCGCTTGGCGCGTAGCGTCGGGACGGTTTATCAATTCAGCCGGAGCGCCGGTGACCTCGGAACGCCGTCCAACCTTCATCTGGGAAACCTGGCGTTCACGATGACGACCAAGATTCCTGTTCCGAATTTCCGTGGGTCAGTGGGAACCCGTGGGAAGGAACTGAGCTTGACCTCGGTATTCATTCCCGGCTCACCCTATTGGTGCAGCGTGGACACTGCGGGAAATTTCGTCTTCCCTCGATTGGCACAGGGCCGCTTCGCGGTCAAGTCCATGTCCCGGGATGGAAAAGCTTATGGCGCCGCCGATTCGCTGAACACCTCCGCAGCGTATACCGCGACGGATTGGTCCGAGGCGAATATCCTCTGGATCAAACCGTAACTCCTGCGTTACGTCGTACCCGCAGACTTTTTCAACGTCCCGCTAATCCAAATTTTTACTTAATCGCGGATATAACCGAAGCGCATCGGCACCAGGTGAAACACGGCCCCCGTCGAGCGAACGGATTCCGTGCCCGCCCCAGCGGCCGCGCCCGACACGATGGCGCCACCCCGGGTGCGTAACTCGCCCTGCACGATGTAAACCCCGGTCCCCAATCTTGAGCCGGCAATGGATACGGGATACCACATAAGCAGGAGCCGCGCCGTGTCCCCGGGGCTGACAGCGGCTATTCGGCTCCAGTCATCGTCGGAAAACGTCCGGTTCACGGAATTGACGAAGCCGCCATGGTGGTCAAAAAACCGCAGCTGCACGCTTTCCAGGGGGACCCGAGTGGTAATGGACAGCACCGGCCCACGCGAGGCCGCCAAGGCGCGATCGGATTCGCCACCGAGAATAGGATCCAAACGGGGTGAAACCGGTATGAGCGCGCTAGGCGTTGAGCCGGGAGTAAACCCTTGGCCCACGGTCGGATTATCCAGGAATTGCACCGGTCCGACGGCGATGTTGTTATCGACGGGATATTGCAGCGCTACATAATACGGTACGGCGCGATTTCCGGAAGAATCGACGGCCGCCTCGGAGAGGGATACGCTGTCGCGAGGTCCAACTCTATCGGCTAAGGTTTGGGGCAACAGTAGCCGGTACTTCGCGTCGCTTTGGGCCAACAGCAGGGCTCCTTGCGAAGTCAAATCTTCCGGAGAATTCCCCGGACGCTTGAGGCGGAATAAACCGGAAACCTGCCCGGCGGAAAATATCCCTTCGCTGACCGTCAGGTCGATGTATGCCGGATAGCCGTTATATCCAATGCCACCGTTGGCTTGTCCCCAATGGAATTGGGCCGCCGTGACTATCGGGCTGATGCCGTCCAGCAAGGTGATATCTGAGAAAATCTTTTGGCCGTACAAAACTTCCGACGCGATGGCCGGGATGGGCGCCATGCGGGTTTCGCCTCGGGGGCCCATGTCGCTTGAATCGAGAAGCCCCGATAGGTGGCCGCGCGTCGCCGCAGGCAGGGCCATAACCATTTCCGGCTTCCCGTCCATTTGCCATCGGATATCCAGGCCTTGTTGAACGGGTCCCGAAGCGGAGTCCAGGATCAGGTCGACCCACTCGGCGCGGCCGTTGCCGCGTAGCCATGCCGAGGAGATTTTTCCCACGCGCGCCAGGGTCAAGGAGATTCTCGCCACTCGTCCCCCGGTTTTCGCGGTTAGGTTCAACCGCGTATTGTCGGGGAAATCCGCTGGGTTCAAATCCAGGCAGGCTTGCCCTCCGTCCCGGGAGAGCGTTTGGCCGTTCATGTCCCAGTTCGCCGACATGAAGCTGACTCCGGCCGGTATGTTGTAATTGGAGCACTGCAAGTCTCCGGGCATTTGATAATTGGGCCGAGCGCAAACGCGTTTGGGACCAATGACGACATCCTTCCCGGATACCGCCGCGCCGGTCGAATCCACGATTTGGATGTTCCTGACCTGCAACGGTTTCAATTCAACATTGGTTTCCATTCCGAAAACCGATGTCGCCGGCTGGCGGCTGCAAAAGTAAATGTCCATGTCCAGGGTCTGTCCCAGCTTGCCATGCAGGAAGGAAAGGCTGTCCAAGGCCGTCGAGGTTTCCAGGGCATTATGCACGCCGCCGTTATCAACCGCAATGCGATTGTCCAGGTAGACCCAGAGATCGTCGTCGCCGCGGAATTTCATGGTCTCGCCGCCATGATAGGTGAAGGCCGCGTTCACTTCCATGCAGTACGCGTAATCGTGACGAAGAGTGGATCCGAAAGCATTAGTCCAGGTCGGTTGCAAGCCGGCCGCGTCCATCATGAAAAATGCCGTGTCGAGAAATTTCCAAACCGGTTGCGTTGGGGTTCCGCTGTTGGCCAGGAAAATATTCCCGCAGGAGGTCGTCCGCGAGTTACCCGGATCGAACCACTTTTCCAGTTCCGAGGAACACATGTCCACCTTGCCGAGCCGGGGCCACTTCCGCCCGGTCGCCGAATCCAGGAAGAGGGTATCGCGAACCATCCCATGGGTCAAGGAATTCACTTTGGGAGAACAGCCCTTCACCCCCGCGTCCGCGAACTCTCCGCCGAAGTCGCCGTAATTATGATCAAACAGTCGCGCATTCAGGGTCAGCACATCCTGGCCCGGAACGGGAATCCCGATTATAAATAGAAGCAGCCCGAGGACTCTTCCAAAACTTGCGGCACGCATCATGGGACAAATATAAAGATAGGGACGAAACGTGGAAAACGGTGGGCCCATTTTCACATCGCGACAAAAACCGCTGGTGGGTTGATCCCCAAAGGCGTTAAAAACGGGGCTTACGCGAATAAAATCAGGTCAATGCGGACAAAACGGCATCAACGTGGCCGGCTACCCGAACCTTTGGGAAAATATGCGTGATTTTCCCATCGGAACCGATGATGAAGGTGGTCCGGACGATTCCCATGTATTTGCGCCCATAGTTCGATTTTTCCTGCCAGACCCCATAGGTGCCCAAGGCCGACTTGTCCGGATCGCTGAGTAAACCAAAATTCAATCCTTGTTTGGACTTGAACTTCAGATGGGATTCCACCGAATCCGCGCTCACGCCCAACACTACGGCCTTCGCTTTATTTAATCGCGCTAAGTTGTCACGGAAATCACAAGCTTCAACGGTGCATCCCGGAGTGCTGTCCTTGGGGTAAAAGTAGAGCACCACGGTTTTCCCCTTGAAGTCGGAAAGGGAAACTTTTTTTCCGCCATCGTCCAGGAGAGTGAAGGCCGGGGCCTTATCACCAACCTGCAACTCCTTGGCATTTGAAGGGAGTTTTTTGGTGGACGATTTTTCTTTCACAAAAGATTGATCGGTAGTCTTTTTTTTTGCTGCCATGGGTCCCTGGGGGTTAACTAAACCGGTTCAAATGCTGTTTCGGAAAATAACTTCTTATCCCGAGGACTTGGTCGAAATTTCGGGTCTGACCGCCAGGTTTTTATACACGCGCGCATCCATGCGGGCGAGGTCGGAATCCCTATCCGAACAAAATGCCTGCCACTCGGTTTTGGCCACGCCGTCTTTGGCTTCCATTTTGAGCGAGGTGGGATTGATGTATTGTCCATGGCATTCCACGCGGTAATCCAAATGCGGTCCCGTCGCCAATCCGGTCATGCCCAGGTACCCGATGATTTCGCGTTGCTTAACCCGGCGCCCCGCGCCCATGCCGGCCGCGAACCCGTTTAAATGCGCATAGTAGGTGTTGTACACGCCGTTATGGCGAATCTTGATCGTCTTGCCGTATCCGTTCACCCATTTGGTGTATTCGATGGTACCGTCCCCGGCGGCAAAAATCGGAGTGCCTTTCGGCGCGGCATAGTCGACGCCCCAGTGCGGACGATTGACGCCCAATATAGGGTGCAGACGATGACCGGTAAAACCGGAAGACAGGCGCGCGAAGTTCAAGGGGACCTTCAGCAACATTTTTTCCAGACTTTTGCCGTCCTGATCGTAATAGGCGCCGCGATACAATATCCCATAAAACGCCTTGCCGCGATTCACGTAGCGAGCCGAAAGAATCTGGCCATACCCTTTGAACCCTCCGTCCTCGCCGAAGTGCTTCTCGACCAATAAACTGTAGGCATCGCCCACACGCGGGTCCTTGAAAAAATCGATGTCCCAGGCAAAAATGCGCGTGATTTGCTGAATCAAAGCCGGCGTTTCACCTTTGGATAAAAAAGCCTCGTAAAGGTTGCTCTCGAGTTCGCCGGAAACCGCAACGGTATCGGTACGAACGGGAATGTCCGCCACCTGATAGATCATGGGTTGGGGCGCCACGGTTGAGGAAATTTCGGCCCGAGCTAAAATATGGCGCCGATGGGAGTCGCGATCCTCGAGTAAAAATTTCCGGATTTGATGCGCGCTATCGGCTCCGGAAAAAACGATTCGATACTTTTGTCCAGTATAGAGTTTGAATTTGAAATTGGCTTGGATACCGGCGAGCAATGGGTTGCTTTCCCCGCTCGAAAGGCGCAATCCATGCACGATGGAATTGAAGGATTCACCCGCTTTGACCCGTCCCGCCAAGGTATCGCTTTTTTCGCCGAAGAGCTGGGCCGTCGGTTTAGCTGAGGCCAAGCCCGCAGAGTCCGTCGCAGACGCGCCCGGCAATGAACCGGCCATTGAAGCCGTCTTTACCAGAGGATTAGCTTGATTGGACGCCGCCGAAGAATTCCGGAATTCCATGCAAGCGGCCAACAAAAACGGGGTAATCAGGAAGATCGAGTTCGTCAGGCGAGGCCCGATTTGAAAACCATGCTTTGGATTCATGCTTGCCCAATCCATTGGTGACGGCTGTTAGGCCAGAAACCGTTGACGTTGTAAATCCAGGTAAATGTCCCATCCGGACTGGCGGAAAGCGCGTTCCCACCTGACTCGTCCCACCGAAACCCAAGAAATCGGCAAAACCAATATACCGCCAGGATCCAAAATGCGCCCAGGGAAATCCCCGCGAAGGATGCAGGAAACCGGGATTCGGAGGGGAATCAACGAGGAACGCTTATTTGGGAAGCGGCATCCCCTCGACTTGTACTGATTTACAAGGGGCCAACCGCTTGCCCAAAACGGCTGCAATGGGTTCATCGAGCATGAGCACGCAATTGCTTTTCAAGATTTGGGTGTCCGATTTTTCTAATGTAAATCGGGAATTCGAGGTGGCGGCCAAAGCTCCATTCTCCCCGTGTACAGCCAGGCTGAGGTCGTAGACGCCGGGTTCCCAATAACACTTGCGGTCCAATTCGGTATACGCTGCGACGCAAACGTCCCGATGCTTGAATTCCGACACCAAGTCGCCCTGGTCCGTTAGGCCGGAGTCCCCGTTGAGACGGTCGCGACGCTCTTGGATGCGCAGTTCGGTTTCATGCCAATGATGATAATAAGTGGCGAGGATTCCCTTCACGTTCGGGAAGGCGTCCACGTCGTTGAAAACAATGTTGAACTTGCGGGCCTCGCCCATACTGACCATAAACGGGTGCGGCATTTCCCAGGAGCGGGCCGCGTGATTGGGAAGCAGAAAGTCCGGTTTAAATGCCAGCCAGCGGTAGGTCCGCGTCGACTTCCCTTTTTCATGCGTCAGCTTCAATTCCATGGATTGGATAAAAACCTGATCATCCGGAGAACGGATGATGCCGGCGACGGCTACGACCGGGCCGTTTTCATCGAATCCGATTTCCAGATTGCGCGCGGGAAAAATTTCCAGGGGACGCGCAGGCGCGAACCGACGCCATAGCATCCAGATCCAGAATTGGGAAAAACCAATCAGGGAAATCGCCCACAGCGCGGGATGGAGCGTCGACGGATTCATGGATTGGCGAAGGGCGCGCGGATGCCGGATGGATTCAGCCGGACATCCCGTGCTTGGCCTCCATCAAGCAATTGCGTGTTTCCACGTAAGCGATTTCCAGATCGAAAAGGATGTGCGACAAGAACATCGCCGCTTCCTTGCCGCCTTCCGCCGAAGCTTCGGCCGCTGAGCATAAATCGCGAATGGTTATGGCGCCCACATTCTCGGCCAGGCAACGCAGGATGTGCGTCGCGACGGCAACCTTGCGCAAGTCCTTAGCCTTACCGCCCATCCAGGCCTCTTCAATCCGGATCGGCGCGTCTTTGAGGAACAAGTCGATCAGTCGGATAAGATAAGCCTCGGATCGCTCGCTTTTAATCTTCTGCAATAAATCCTCGTCCAAACATTTCGAGGCTGACATGTGATGCTCCCGCCGGAAGGGGAGTTCCGGCTACCCAGATTGTACCGCTGTTCGCGCAAGCGCGGCAATCCATTTAACGGGGTGTTGACGGTTTATCGTCGACGGGAAAATTCCCCGACTGTGAATTCGAAGGAAATAGGGCCCATCAGGAAATAAGTGGAGCGAAGGCCCGCCGGATGCGGGTTAGGATTTTCGCAGGATATTCCGAACCCGCGCCACCAAATCCAAGGGAGAAAACGGCTTGACCAGATAATCATCCGCGCCCAGTTGAAAACCCCTCGCGATGTCCTTTTCCTTGCCCAACGAGGTCAACAACAAAACCGGCAAGTGGGCCGTGGCCGCAGATGAACGCAAGGTGGTGAGCAATTGCATGCTGTCGAGGCCGGGCAATTTGACGTCCAGGATGCAAAGAGAAAAACCGCCGGACAAAGCTGCTTTCAGGGATTCAGGTCCGGTTTCAAAATGCTTGATGGCGAAGCCCTCGCGGCCCAGGCGCCCTTTCACAATCGTAGCCACGGTCTCGTCCGCTTCCGCGAGCAGGATGACCCGCGTTTGCTCGACGGGTTTGTCCTTGTCCGAAAGCACGCAATTTCGGCCCTGGGCCTTGGCCAGATACAGGAACCGATCCGCTTCGGCCACAGCCTCCTCGACGGTCGTATTCGGAGCCACCTCCGCGACGCCGGCGGAAAAGGTAACACGGAAGTTACGGCCTCCGGGGCCTTTGAATTCCTGCAGCGATAATGCCTCCAGGGCTTTCCTGACCGCCATACACGCGCCTTCCTGGGAAGTGTTCGGGAACATGGCCACGAACTCCTCCCCGCCCCACCGCGCCAGCAAATCGGATTTTCGCAGCGCGCCGGTAAGGATGGCCGCCATGCGGCGGAGCACCTCGTCCCCGGCCGCGTGGCCGTAGGTGTCGTTTACGTACTTGAACCGATCCAAATCGAGGATGGCCACGGAAACCACTTCATTGCGGCGTCCGGCCAAGGAAACGTTGCGCTGAAAGCCCTCGCGGAAGGCCGCGCGGTTGGGCAACCCGGTGAGATGATCGCGCCGGGACTCGCGGAGGTTGCCTTCGGTGCGATACAGCCATGCGGACACGGCCGCGCAAATGGTTTCGACCTCGAAGGGTTTTTCGTAATAGGCGTCGGCCCCGAGGGCGAAGCATTCGGTTTTCGGTTGCGCGCCGAGTTTAGCCGACAAAACGATGACGGGCACGTTGGCGGTCGATGGCCGCTCCTTAAGCCGTACCAGGAAATTGCGTCCATCCGTGTCTGGTAGGATGAGGTCCAGCAGGATGAGGGATATTTTTTTCTCTTCCAATAAGGCTTCGGCTTCCTTGGCGGTACCCGCGATCAAAATTTCGCGGTTGGTCGCGTCCAGGACGGTGCGGAGCAAATCGGTGATGTATGGATCATCGTCGATCAGCAGGATTCCCAGCTTGTCTTCCATTTCGGAAACGGAACAGATCTCCTGGATGGTCTTAAGGAGTTTTTCCAGGTGCTCGTTGAACACCGCTGGGAGGGAATCCTCAAGGGCGGCCGCCGCCTCGCTGATTTCCGGAAACCCGTAGGTGGAACCGGTACCGCGCAAGGTATGGGCGATGCGCCGGACCGAATCCATGGGTTCGGTTCCGGCGGCGATTTCCCTGCGCGCCGCCTTAAGCGCCTCTATACGGGTGGCCAAGCCGGCCCGATACCACTTCTTTAGGTCTTCCATGCCCTTGCGAAAGCCGTCCTTTGCTCTCCGCCGGAATGCCGGCCATGGGCGCCAGGGGCGCCCGAATATGGTCTAATGTGGTCTAATGCCAGTTTGATCCGCGTATCGACCGCAGCGAGTTTTTTTCGCGTTGCAGCCAAGTTTCCACCTGCCCCAGCATATCGTCCAACTGACATAAGAGCGGCAGGACCAAATCCTTGGCTCCTTGCACGGCGAGTTTTTCGATATGATCCGCGAAATCGCTGACTTGGGTAGCGCCCACGTTACCTGCCGCCGATTTGATCGAATGGATGGCCTTCTCCACGGCGTTCAGATCACCCGCGCGGCCGCGATCGCACGCCGCCTCCATGCGCTTGGGAACCTTGTCGAGGAACTGATCGATGACCCTCACGATAAGCTCGGAACCGCCGAGTTTTTCCAGCCTGTCCAAGGCCCGCCTGTCTATGGGGCTATCCGTCATGACCATGGTTCACTCCGATGCTTGGGGGCGGGAACTTCTACCTGGGATTATTTTACAACGCGGAAATTCGGATTGGCCATAACGGCGCAGTGAAAATTCTTTCCCCATCGGCGAAGGACGGTTCCCCGCCTGCGCGGGGCCGTCCAAGCAGCGATACATCAATGACTTTATCGGAATTTGACTGGCATGGAGTTGACTTCCGGCTCACGAAAGGTTTCCGGCCCGAAATCGAGGTGGACTTTCGAGTTTCTTGCGAACTCGGAAAGCGCGTCCCCTTCACTGCGGGAGTGTAACGTTCAAGTTACCCAGCGCCGCGTCCGGCCGGTCCGCCTCGCCTTCCCATCCATTCGTTTACCGGCGTGGATCGGTTTTATCCGTTTCCTGATTCCCTGCGAGCCGGCGTTACGAATCAGGATAATGCATCGTCCAACCGTCAGTGAGAGCGCTTCAATTGGGAACGAGGTCGATTTTTAATATGCTTTACGCTTCCGAAAGCAAGGTTGCCAAAATTGCCCGAACGCAAATCAAACCATTCCTCGATAGGCGCGATCTTCGATTGGGACGGCGTCGTCATCGATTCCTCACGGCATCACGAGGAAAGCTGGAACCGGCTGGCTGCGGAAACCGGACTACCCCTTCCCAAAGACCATTTCCTCAAGGGATTCGGGATGAAAAATGAGGCCATCATACCGGACCTCCTGAACTGGACGGACGACCCGGCCGAAATCAGACGGCTCTCGTTACGGAAAGAAGTCCTCTACCGGGACATCATCCGGGAACGCGGCTTGCAACCCTTGCCGGGCATTCAAAACTGGCTGGAAACATTGGCCGCCGCAGGTGTTCCGGCCGTAATCGGGTCCTCGACCCATCGCCTCAACATCACCACGTCGTTGGAAATTTTAGGGTTGTCCAAATTTTTCCGGGCCATCGTATCCGCCGAAGACGTGAGCCGGGGGAAGCCCGACCCCGAAGTGTTCCTGTTAGCCGCCGCGAAACTTCCCCGCCCTCCGGAAAAATGCGTCGTCTTCGAGGACGCGCCGATGGGCATCGAAGCGGCGTTAGCGGCCGGCATGAAAGCCGTGGGCGTCACGACCTCGCACGGACCCGAGGTCCTTACCAGAGCCCACCGTACCGTCGCGCGTTTGGATATGCTGGACATTCCCGCATTGGAGGCCTTGATTGCCTGAAATCCAAATTGATACAACACCCGTCCCTTCGCCCGGGATCACTCCCAGTCCAACGCCTGTTTCCGGAGCGGATGGCATAGGTCTCCGGTTGAACCGGGAACAACGGGAATATGTTCGCCGGGAAGTCGTTAGGCGGACCCTGGAAGAACAAAAGGAACTATGTCGGCGCAGCCGTGATTTGAATCTCGAAGTGATCATCAACGACGCGGTCTACCAGGAAAAGGAACGGTTGAAGACGGCTCCCAATTCCAAGGAGAACCGGGAGCAGTCCCGTTTCTGGGCGGATGTAGGAAGACGATTCCACCGGGTCGAGGATTCCGAGCGCGAAAGCATCCTGGCGAGTATCGTTGCGATGTACGTGGATGAGATCATGGGCTATTTCAACCCGGTGATCCACAACATCGCCGCGCATGTGCTGCCTTGGGGACTCAAAGCCATGCTGAGCCGGTTTTCGCCCGTGAATTTTCTCCGATATCTCGGCAGCCAATTGAACCTTGAGGAGAACCTCATCATCAGCGGTCCCTTGGACCAGATCCGCGGTCTGTCCAAGCGCGCGGCCTTGATCATGGCACCGACGCATGTCAGTAATTTGGACAGCGTGGTCATCGGTCTTGGCCTGTTTCAATCGCGGTTGCCGCCCTTCACCTATGGCGCCGGTCTCAACCTTTTCAGCAATCGGGTCGTTTCCTTTTTCATGAATAATCTGGGCGCGTACAAGGTGGATCGGCGCAAGAAAAACGGCATTTATAAAAGCGCGCTCAAACAGTACGCGACACTGTCCATGGAAATGGGACATCACAATTTGTTCTTTCCCGGCGGGACGCGCAGCCGCAGCGGCGAAGTGGAACAAAAAATCAAGCTGGGTCTGTTAGGCTGCGGGATCAACGTCTATGCGGCGAACCTCGTCTCCGGAAAACCGAATCCGGATGTCTTCGTGATCCCTTGCACGCTTTCCTGCGGGTTGGTTCTGGAAGCGCGCTCGCTGATCGAGGAGCATCTCCAGGAAACGGGCAAGAGCCGTTACATCCGGGTGCGCGGCGAATACAGCCGGCCCATGCGCGTGTTGAATTTCTGGCGCAACCTGCAAAGCATGGACTCCAAAATCCACATGCGCTTCGGCGAACCTTTGGACCTGTTTGGAAACAAGGTGGATGCGGACGGTGTCAGCCGGGACGCCCACGGACGGGCGGTGGACCGGACCAAGTACCTACAAATCAACGGGAGCGTCACGCAGGACGCGCAACGGGACCAGGAATACACCCGCGAATTGGGCCGGAGCATTTTAGCGGCTTTCCGATCCAACAACGTCGCGTTAAGCACTCACATCGCCGCCTTCGCGGCCTTCCAGCAACTGCGCCGTCTACACCCGCAATTCGACCTTTACCGCAGCCTCCGCACCATGGGGTCGGATCATGCCGTGGCGAAATCCGCGATCCTCGGGGATATCGCCCGCTTGTTGGCGCGCCTCAGGGAATTGGAACGCGAAGGAGGAATCATTGTCGATCCCCAATTGGCCGACGCTTCGGCCGAGGCCGTGTTCGCACGGGCCATGGATCACTTTTCGAGCTTTCACGACGGCGAAGCCCTTCGCGACGGAACGACCGGCGTCTATACGGAAAACATGAAATTGCTTTATTATTACCGCAATCGACTCGATCATTACGGACTCGACACGGTCCTGGAAAACTGAAGGGGGACCATGGAGACCATTGGCATCATCGGCGGAGGAAGTTTCGGCAGCGCCTTGGCGGATTTGGTCGGCAACCGCGGTTACCGCGTCATGCAATGGCACCGGGACGCCGCGTCGGCGCAACGCTTCAATGAGTTGCGGGTTAACGAAAAATACCTGCCCGGCATCACCCTCAGTGAAAACGTGCAGGCCACAGCGGATCTCCAGGCAGTCGCCAGCGCAGCCCGGTTCATCATCGTTTCCGTGCCCAGTCTTTATTTCCGTGACATCGCGAGACGTTTGGGGAATTTCCTGGACGGCGGACATATCCTCATTTCGACCACCAAGGGCATCGAAGCGCATTCCTTCAAATTGATGAGCGAGGTTCTTCGCGAAGAGACCTGTTGCCTCAAAATCGGATCCCTCTCGGGACCCAACCTGGCGAAGGAAATCGCCGCGCGGAAACCGAGCGGAACCGTCATCGCCAGCCAATACGACGAGGTGATCTTGAAGGCCCAGGAAATCCTGTCCGGCCCGTACTTCCGCGTGTACAGCAACCATGACTTATACGGCGTGGAATTGGGCGGGGTTCTGAAGAACGTGTACGCCATCGCCACGGGCTTGGTGGCGGCGTTGAAAATGGGCGACAACACCATGGGCATGTTGATCACGCGGGCCTTGGCGGAAATGAGCCGGTTGGCGGAGAAAATGGGAGCCAACCCCATCACCTTTTTGGGATTGTCCGGCGTCGGCGACTTGGTCACCACCTGCACTTCACCGCTCAGCCGCAATTACCGGGTCGGGTTCCTGCTGGGGCAAGGACACACTTTGGACGAGGCCATCGCGAATATCGGCGAGGTCGCGGAAGGCATCAATACGGTTCGCATCGTGAAGGAAAAGGCCGGCCAACTCGGCATCCGCATGCACATTCTCGAAGGTCTGCACGCCCTGCTTTTCGAAGGCAAGGATTTGCCCACCGTCCTTCAGCAACTCATGAACGTTCCGCAAATGCAGGACGTCGAATTCATGACCCGCCACGGCTCCGAAAAACCGGGAGTTTGAACCGGGTCAAAAGGAAATCGCATGCCCTCCAAAAAACTGCTCATACTGTCCGTATCCGCCGGCGCCGGCCACATGCGCGCCGCCGAAGCATTGCGTGCCTCCGTCAACGCGCGCTATCCGGGCGTGGAAGCCGTCCATATCGACTTGATGGAATGGGTTCCCCTCATGTTCCGAAAGGTCTACGCGGAATCGTTCTTGTATGTCGTTGAGCGTTATCCGGAAGTGTGGGGTTATCTGTACGGCAAGTCCGACAAAACGCGGGCAAGCTCGAAACTAGACGGACTGCGAAGGGCCGTGGAGCGCCTGAACACCGTCAAGTTCATGAAACTCTTGAAGGAGATGAATCCGGATCAGGTCATCTGTACGCATTTTCTTCCCGCCCAATTGCTGTCCCGTAAAATTCGCAAGGGCGTTTTTAAATTGCCCGTTTGGGTCCAGGTCACGGACTTCGACGTCCACCGCCTCTGGGTGCACCCGCATATGGCCGGT
>JADGQO010000137.1 GCA_017881725.1 Fibrobacteria bacterium | reverse complement strand
CCTTCCAATTGGCTTTCGATCCGTTCGAGACGGTGATTTTCAACTCGAGCACCAAGGCGTTTACCTTCCGGGGTTGGACCGGTTCCGGGTCCTGTTCATTCGGTTCAACTTGTTTTGATGAAGAAGCCACGCTGGCCCGCGCGGATTTTCAAGATGAGGTGGATGCGATTTTATCCGGCTCAAGTTATGTCTTTGCCTTACAAAAAGTGGATTTGTCCAAAGCGGGAACCAGCGATCCGTTTGCCCGTATCGATGAGGCGGAAATCAGCTTTAACAAAGTCCTCAACAAATGGGAACGGGGCCAATCGCTGCAATTAAGGGATCGGCTGCAAGAAGTTCTAACTGAATATTATGGCGAGTCATGGAAAACGGATATTTCAAAACAAGTTGATTTGGTGGTGCATAGCCAAGGCGGCCTGGTTGCGAGAAATTTAATACGAGTCAACCCTCAACCCACCTTGGATAATCCCGTCAATCATATCCGCAGCTTGATTACCCTCAATACGCCGCATGTGGGAACCGCCATTGCCACGGATAATTCCGGAATTGAAGTCATGGATGAAATCCGCAAGGTGGTCACCCAACAGGTGTCCCAATATTTAGGACCCTATACCATCACCGTGGTTCCGGGCAGTTTGGACTTAAAGGTGAAGCTGGGCCCGCTGGAAGACTTGAGGATTAAGCTGAATAATTTTACGGCGACGGATACTTTTTTGGCCTATCCGAGCGGCGTCGGCGCGGCGCCCACCGTGGATCATCCCTGCGCCTCCACGCCTGCTATTCAACGCTCACCGACACTCATTCAAATACCTAACGTCGCGGGACCGGAGTTCAGGCTGTTAGTGGATGTCACGGCGACATGCACTGAAGGATCTCAGCATGCGACCCGCACGCGGCAATTCGAGCAAACCATCAGAACGCCGGATTATATTGCTCCCGGCACTTTCAACCTCGACTTCAATCCTTTAACGGTTGAATACCTACCTGGGACCGATGGCTATGTACTCAAAGGGCTCTCCAGCAATCCACCCAGTTGTGGATTTGGAGATGTCTGTTACGATAAGACCGTAACATTAACCGGATCCACCATTCAGAGAAGCATTCATGATTTTTTGGCCGATCCGAGCAATTTAATCGTGGCTGGAGTGCCCGCGCCAAGATCGGCTTTCACAACTAGGTTAGCGTTTCAAGGTCAACCGGTAAATTCAGTAACCAACACCCCCGTTCCCCTAACCGCTTTCTATGGAGTAGTCCCCAATCTGGCGCATCTCCTAGCCGCAGATGCGCGGAGATCCGCCTTGAATATATGCCATAGCTTCCTTGGAATGCTGGCCAGCATTGCGAGCGAGGCCGTGATTGGGCCGGCAAGAATCGTGGGCGTACCCACCAATTGCCCTGACGCCGTGAATTTTCTTTATGACCGGGCTGCGCCCATCATTACCCGGGTTGATCGGGATTGGACGGCGAAGGGGGATTTGATTGTGGATCTTTTCAGCCAACAAGGCGTGGGAGTATTCGATCCAGCGTCCAAATATTTCTCCACGCGTGGGTATGCCAGCGCTACTAATAATTTTGTACCCCACATGGACGTTCTTGGATTCGATGGAGCGACCTCCACGCACGGGCCGGATATATATCAGGCTCTGCTCAATCCGCCGGGTCTGGCGCAGACGGTTGGTTTGGCGGGAGCCTTCGACAGTACGCAACTTTGGGCGTCGCAAGCGGCTTTGACCCAGGAAACCGTTCTGCATACGGAAGGCCAAGCGTCTCTAAGGGTCGGCGGCAGCGGGTATCGTGAGATCGTTTCCACTTCGTTGAGCGGCCTGGTTTCAACCCAGGTCACGTCTAAATTAGGCGTTGACGTCCTAATTCCGGCGCAGCCACAAAATCCGTGGTGGGTAGGGGACGTGCAGTTTTTTGTAACCAGCGCGTCTTCCAATGTTTATAACGCCTATGTCGGGCGCGTGGATTTAACCAATTATTCACGGGGAAGTTTCGCTCATCTTATTTTCGATTTGCCTGCCGGGATCCAAACCCTGTTTCGTAGTACTCCCTCCGATCTCAGCATCAAATTCGCGCTCAACGGTGATGGCGAGTTTGTCCTGGATAATCTGCGCTTCTACGACGCCACGCCTCCGGCGATTTTACCGACGGATAATACGGCTAAGGTTCTGGGGTTCGAGGATGCCGGTTTCTGGTCCTGCGGTTCGACCAGCCTTTCCTTGAATTCGACTTCTTTCAGTCAGGGATCTTCGTCCCTGGAATTTTCCCCTGCGGGTTATACGGAAATCTTGAGCGAGAATCTGAATACCGCCTTTACCGGAGGATTCGCGAAAGCCGTTAGCTTCGATTTATTGATTCCGGTTTCGCAGCCTAACCCCTGGTGGATTGGCCAGGTTCAATTATACCTCGACAGTCCAACCGCCGGAATTTATAACGCCAACCTTGGCCAACAAGATTTGACGCCTCTGGCCAGGGGCAGCTTCCAAAATGTCCGGTTCAATTTGCCCGCTGATATTCAAAGCCTGTTGGGATCGCAGGTAAGCCGCGACTTCAAGCTCAAAATCGTTTTAAACGTCCCAGCCAATTCCAGTCCCTTCGCGTTGGACAATATGAAATTTGAAATCCGATGACTTGAAAATTCGCGCAGCGCGCCCCATTTCGCACGGTGCCAGGTATCCGGGAAAAGCGTCCGGTGCCCTGGCAGAAAGATGCAAGGGTTAGCCGGATCCTGAATTGCCTTTGGGAACCCGTGGATCGAGGCGCAGCGGGTGGTCCCACCGATCCAGCCAACCATAACCGTTCAGGCGTTGCCGGATAAATTCCGGTCGGCCTGCTTCGGTGCGATGGAAATGCCAATCGGGACCGGAAGGGCAATCACTGTCCTCGAAGGGCCAAGCGGATAGAACATTTGCGCCGAACAGCGCCCGAAGTTTCCCCGAATCCATGCTCACGTCACCGGCACGCGGCGGCATCGGCCCCGCATGCGCGCGCGGGCAGCCCATTAAAAGTTCAGGTGCATACCCGCCCACCTTGTTGATCACTTGCGCGATGTTGTAAAGACTCAGCGGTCGCGGACCTCCCGCATGGAATAATCCCGGAGCGGCCAGCTCCGCGCAGCGCAATAGCAACCGGTTCAAGTCCTGGACGTAGAGATTGCTGCGCACCTCGTCGAAATACAGGGTCGCCGGTTTTCCTTTTCGGAAGCGGCTTTCGATCCAGTCGATGGCACCCGCATGTCCGTTCAGCGATGGGCCCATCGGCAGGGCGATGCGCAAGACGGTGGCCTCCGGATATCCAGCCAGGATCAATCTCTCCGAATCCGCCATCATCTTTCCATATACCGTGACTGGGGAAACCGGATGGTCTTCCGAGTAACCTGAGGCCCGGGCAAATCCGCCTTCCGATTCCAACAAACCGTCGAATACCAAATCCGTGGACAAACGGATTAATCGGGCGCCTGCCTCGCGCGCCGCTTCCATGACGTTCACGCCGATGTCCACATTGAGGCGCTTGGCCAATACCGGATCCAATTCGGCAGGTTTCAGCGCGCACCACCCGCTGGCATCGATGACGGTTTTGAAGCCTTCCCGTCGGAATAATTCGCCCAGGGCCTGGCGATCTTCGGGATCGACCGGAAATAATCCCGGGCCGAAAGGATTGCCCGGCGCCGTTAATTCCGGAGCGTTGGGCGGGGCGATACCTCCCACTTGTCCCGGAAATAGCGTTCTGAAATAGTAAAAGGCATTGAACCCCGGAACACCCGGTATTCCGACCACCAAGAGGGGTAAGGCGACGTTATATTCCTGCATAAGGGTTTGATTTACCGTAAATTGAACGGATTGTGCGAATCTCTCGATTCGAGCCGGATGCCGCTCAAGGATACCTCTAAAAATGCCGAAAAAATTCAAGTTGCATGGGTTTCACTGGGAATAAGATAATCCCAAAGACGAAGACTTCCTCTCAAGTGGGATTCCAGGCTGAAGGGATTGGGTACCGGGTGCAAAGAGCCATGGCATCGGTTGTCACCGGCATGACATTTGAGAATTCCCTACGGATTAGTTCTACGGATGGGTATAATTCTCCTCGCTCCATGTCCCAAACTTCCCTGCGCGACATTATTCTCCAAGTCAAGGAAAACGCGGACATCGTCCAAATCATTGGACAATACGTTCCCTTGAAAAAAGCCGGCTCGCGGTATTTGGGGTTGTGCCCTTTCCACCATGATCGCAAACCCAGCATGAACGTGACGCCCCAAATGGGCATTTACAAATGCTTCGCATGCGGCGCCGGCGGTGATGTCTTGAAGTTCGTGCAAGAGTATGAAAAGCTGGATTTTCTGGATGCGCTGAAGGCCGTTGCCGCGCGCGCGGGCGTGACCATTCCGGAGCATCTGGTTTTCTCGAAGGACGATGGCGACAAGGGCAAGGCCAGCCAGGCTTTGGCCGCCAACCAATTGGCTTGCCAGGTTTACCGGGAAGAATTGGACGCGACGCCGGAGGTAATGGCCTATGTGGCAGGGCGCGGTATCAACGAGGAGACGCGCAAGCATTTCCAATTGGGGCTGGCTCCGCAAACGCCCGAGAAATTGTTGAAGCGCGCGGCGGCGAAGGGAATCCCCAATCAAGCCATGATCGACGCGGGCATTCTGGGCGAAGCGGCGGGCGGCAGATTGTACGATCGTTTTTCCGGGCGGCTGATTTTTCCGATCTGGAACATGAGCGGACATGTGATCGGATTCGGCGGACGCGTTCTCCCCAATAAGGACCCGAACATTCCCCTCCATCCGGCGAAATACGTCAACTCCCCGGAGTCGCCGTTTTACCACAAGAGCAAGGTCCTGTACGGATTGAATTTTTCCCGCAACGACATGGACAAAAGCGGCGAATGTGTCATCGTCGAAGGCTACATGGACCTCTTGGCGCTATGGCAGGCCGGCATCCACAACGCGGTGGCGGTATCCGGCACGGCATTGACCAAGGAACACGTGCACATCCTGGCGCGCTTCACGCGCAAGGCCTTCATGTTTTTGGATGGCGATGAGCCGGGCCGTAAAGCCGTGCGGCGCAGCTTGGAGCCGCTGATCGGAATGGGCTTGGAAGTGAAAATTCCGGTCCTTCCCAAGGAAGAGGATCCGGACAGTTTTACGCGCAAATTCGGCGGCGAGAAAGTCCGCGAAATCTTCGCCCAGAGCGACGATATCGTGGGCTTCCTCGTGCGATCGGCCGAAAAACCTTTGGACGCGATGAGTCCGGAGGAAAAGGATGGGTTATGGCAGGACGGCCTGGCCCTGCTGCAAGCCATGCCCTCTCCGGTGGTGCGCGAAGGTTACGCGGAGGAATTGCGCAAGAAGCTGGGTTTGAAGTCGTTGGGGCGTACCGTAACCCGCGCGTTTCCGGGTCCGAGAGCCCAATCACAGCAGGGTCTCCAGGGAGGATCGACGTCCGCTTCGGGGGACGTGGGTTCAGAGGACGCCGACACCGTGGCGGTATTCTCGGGAAACCTGCCCGGAGGCCGTCCGCGCGACGTGGCCTTTGGGGAATGGCAATTGCTGCAATTGCTCCTATCCTCGCCTGAAGCCTGCGCCTGGGCCTTGGACGGGCTGCAATTGGAATGGATTCAAACCGACGCGGTACGCGGGCTGGTCGATCATCTCCTGGCTTTTTTCGAGGAAACGCGCGGCCTCGATATGCGGGCTTTCCTGGAGCGACTGGCGCCGGCCGATCAGGATTTGGTGGGCGGCATGCGCCTGATCGACGGCATGGAAATCGATCAACAGCGGAAACATTTTTCGGGAATCATGACGGCGCTGGAATTGCGCCATTTGCAACGGCGCAAGAGCCAAGAGACGGACTTGCGCCGGCATGCGGAAATCTTGAAACGAATCAGGGACATTCAATCGAAAACCAAAGGCGGGAACCCATGAACGAACTCGACGGACAAATCCTGAGGAGGCTCCAAAAGCAGGCGAAGCTGCAAGGCTTCATCGCGGAGAACCAAATCCGCGCCTTGTGCCGCACCGACGACGAGTACACCGTTCTGCGGCAATTCTTCGTCGATCAGCGCGTGCAGGTGTCGGAGTTCGCCGTCAAGGCCCGCAAGCCCACCAAGCCGGACAGCCTCAAGAAGCTGACGCGCTACAACGACCCGACTTGGGTGTATCTCAATTCCGTCGGCAAGGTGCCGCTCCTCTCGCGCCAGGAGGAAATCGACATCGCCAAGCGCATCGAAGAAGTGCAAAAGCGCATCGGCGCCATTATTTTCAGGTCCAAAAGCATGGTCGCCGTGGTTTTGGATTTGGGCCGCCAGGTGGTGGAAGAGGATTTGCGCATCGAGGAAATTCTGCAAATCGACAATGACGCCTGGACCGATCCCAAGGTTTACGAGGCGGAAAAAGAGCGCGCCATCGCCGCGATCATGCGCATGCGCAAGAACTACCAGAAGCTCGAAGAGACCACCGAGCAATACCAGACCACCCGGGGCGGGGAAGGCTCGGATCACCAAGCCATGGCGTCCGAGATGGAAAACCTGGAACTCCGGCTGGTGAACGACTGCATCGCGTTCAAATTGAACCACAAGCAAATCGACCGCTTGGTGGGCAAGTACAAGGAGGAGCTGGGCAACTCCGAACAGGAATTGGAGCGGCTCCGCAAAATCAAGCAATGGGAAGCCGTGCGCGATCGCGCCAAGGAGGAAATCGTCGAGGCCAACGTCCGCCTGGTCGTCTCGATCGCCAAGCGCTACACCTCCAAGGGCCTGGAACTCATCGATTTGATCCAGGAAGGCAACAGCGGCCTCATCCGGGCCGTCGAGAATTTCGACTACACCAAGGGCTACAAGTTTTCGACCTATGCCACCTGGTGGATCAAGCAAAGCATCACCCGCGCCATCGCCGACAAGGCCAAGACCGTGCGCGTGCCAGCCAACATGCTCGACATCGTCCGCAAGGTAATGCGCGTCTGCCGCGAGCTGCAGCAAACCACCGGCAAGGATCCCAATCCCGAGGAAGTCGCCACCAAGGTGGGGTGTTCCGTCAAGAAGGTGCAACTGGCCATGGACGTCAGCCAGGATCCGATCTCGCTTGATGATTATGTCTCCGGCGATCAGAACAACACTTTCTCGGAATTCATCGAGGACAAAAGCGCGGAAAAGCCTTCCCAAAGCGTCAACATGCGCATGCTGCGCAAACAGATCGACGGCGTGCTCTCCTCGTTGGACGACAAGGAACAGGCCATCGTGCGCATGCGCTTCGGCCTGGACGACGGGCTGGTGAAGACCTTGAAGGAGATCGGCGACAAGTACCGCATCTCGCGCGAGCGCGTGCGACAGATAGAAAGCAAGGCTTTGGCCAAGCTCCAGCACCCCAGCCGAATCAAGCAATTGGAAGGTTGGAGTACCGATATCGAAGATATTTGTTTGGGTTGAACTGCGGCCCTTGGTGGCCGACTTGGATACTGATTTTGCAAACGCGCGGCCCCCTCTGAGGCCGCTTTTTTTTGGCCTGCCGGGTAGCTTGGCCTCTCACCATATTCTCCAGCCGTGTGACATTACCGCGCCCGTTACGATCGATTTTGGTTTTTTTTCGGTCAAATCAAGTTTGATATTTTAAATCTGCTTTAGATTTTTCGCGAGAACTCAAAAATCGAGAGTGGATTTGAGGTAATTCGATCGCATGTGTCGCTTGGGCCGAGGTCTATAATATGGAATAAATATGCGATTACACGTTAGGCCCGGTTATGTCATGAGACAGTTCACGTTTCGTACCAAGCTCGGTTTCGATCTCCGTAAAAGGAATTGGTCGATAGCCCGAGCCTTCAATGACCCATTGTTGGATGGTCCGGCTTTCGCCGGATTCGGTTCCTGGGCCAATGCGCGGAAATTCATTCGCCATCACCCGTTGCCCATTTTTCTGTCGCTGCTGATCGGATCGTTCGCCCTGTTCGGGCCCCAGTCCAATCCTTGGAATACCCGGCTTCCGCATATGATCTCGGTAACGGAAGCGGTGCAAAAATCCGTAGTCCCCGCCGCATCCGCCGAACCCGCGCCGTTGCTGCCGGTGCCCCAGCCGCCCATGCAGCAAATGGCATCGTTGTCGATTCCCCCCGCGCTATCGGCCGCCGAAGCGGGCCCTAAAACGGTGGAGGCGGTTCCGGAAATTATCCGCTTTCCCGACTTAGGATATTGCCTCCTGGCTTGTAAGCGCGACCGGACCCTTTACGCCTACAAACGCACGGCGGACAAAACCGGAATCCATTGGGAAAAGGCGGCGGCCTTCCCGATGGCCTTCGGCAGAAAAAGCGGCGACAAGTCCGAAGCCGGGGACATGCGCACTCCGGAAGGGCGCTTTTGGATTGTCGGTTTGTCGGCCGGTCCGACCAAAGGACCCGCCTACGGACCGCTGGCGTTCACCCTGAACTATCCCCGGCCGGAAGACGCCGCCGAGGGAAAGTCCGGCGAAGGAATTTGGATTCACGGCGTCGAGGCGGGTAAATTGCCGACGTATACGCACGGCTGCTTGTCCCTGGCCAACGTGGACGTGTTGACTTTGACCGAGTATGCGGATATCGGGACGCCGGTTTTGATCCTTCCCGACAGTCTGTCGCCGGCTCCGGCCGAGCAGCTGGATTGGGCCGGGCTGGAGAGGGAATATCCCGCCATCATGACCGGATACGGGCGGCGTAACCGCGCTGATACCCTGGCGAAGGCCGCCGTCCTGCAACAGGCGCGCGCTTTCGTCGCGAAGGAAGCCAAGGAAAATCCGGACCTTGCCCTGGAATCGATTTCGCCAGACGACAAGAAGGCGATTTTGGCCCGTCTCTCCCGCTGGCGCGAGGACTGGACCCATCGCGAGATATCCGCCTATGGAGCCAACTACGACGCGGATTTCCGGGACTCCCAAGGCCGCGACAAGCAGGATTTCCTGGATCGCAAGCGCAAGATTTTCGCTTCGAAGTCCAGCATCGCGATGGAAATCATTGATCCTAAAATCGAGGCCGAAGGGTACGCCCAGGTCAAGGTGACCTTCCGCCAAGATTATACGGCGCAAGGACCGCAAGGCTTGCAAAGAAGTTCCAGTACCAAGTCGTTGCACATGGAACAAGGCCCTGCGGGCTGGTTGATCATCACGGAGTAGGCACATGAAAAATTCACAGGAGAACAATCCCCAGGATAATACCGAGGCCTCATGGAGCGCCGGTGATCCCGAGCTTGCCGGAGCGGAAACCGCGGGTTTGATGGCGGAACAAGTGCGGATGCGCGCGGAGCTGGAACGTCTGATCCGTGAAAACGAGGAATTGCGCCGCGGTCATGACACGCTGCACAGGTTGCTTTCGGAAAAATCCGCTCAACCCCATGAAACGGATTTGAAAGCGGGCGTTTTCGCCGTGCTTTCACAATGGAAGGACGAGGGAGGGAAGCCTGTCACCGGGGTGGGGCCGTTGCCTTCGCGTGAGGAATTACAGGCCTTGGAGCGCAGTTACCTGGATGCCGCCCGTCAGGGCGGATCGGTGGAAGCCGAGCTGGCGAAAATTTCGACCGGGTTGCGATCGGTCACCAAGCAGGCGGAGGATTTGGCCTCGCAGCAAAAGGAAGTTCTTGATCTCAAGGACAAACTGAACCAGGTCAACGCGCAACGCTCCTGGGTGGAATCCAAATTGCAATCGTTGGCCAAGCAGCGCATGGTCGTGGAGCGCGCCAACGTCGAGGCCGGGCGCCTGAACGCGCTGTTCTGGGAGATGGAGGAAAAGGTCCGGGAGATGGGTCTGCAGAACAAGTTGGTGGCCAAAACCCAGGGAAATATCGACGTGTTGGAAGCGCGGTTGCGCCAGAGTCACGCCGCCCTGGAAAAGGTCGAGCGCTTTGAGATCGTGTTGCGTCAAAGCCGCGAAAGCGTGGCCGAAATGGCCAAGTTGGGCGAGGAGTTCGAAACCAAGCTGGGCGAATTCCAGAGAGGCCAACACAACATCGAGGAAGCGTCCAATCGCGCCAAGGAAGCGGCTAATATCGTTCGCAGCATGGACGCGACCATGAATACCATTTTGCGGAACAGCGGACAATTGGAGACCACCAAGAAAATCATCGACGGGTTCCAGGAGGCCCTGACCGGCATCGACAAGAAAATCGAAAAGACCCACAAGCAATGGAATTCCGTGGAGAAACTGGAAGGCAAAATCGCCAAGATCGAGGAGTGGGTCAAGAGCTTCCATCAGGAACTCGCCGTGGCTTCGCGCCTGGACGATGAGCTGAAGAAGGTGGATCGCATGGTGGGGGAGATCAAGCAGGGCGAGGGCGATTTGCTGCGCGTGATGGAAACGCTGGAATCCCGCCGGGAGGAGATGGCCTCTATCGGCGATCTGGCCAACGAGGCGCGCACGCAGAGCGAAACCGTGATCAACAATCTGGAATTCCTCAAGCACCGTCAAGAGGAAATCGCGCAAGTAGGCGATGGCGTGGACGGCATGAACCGCATGCTGGGCCAGACGCAGACGCGCATCAAGGACGTGGAAAACAAATTGGGCGCCTTTGCGGAGCTCGAAGCGAAGATGACCCGCCTGGAAAGCCTGACTCGCGAAACGGACAACAAGTTCCAGGAACAATTGGCCCGGCAACCCGTGGTGGCGGCCTTGAGCGCCCGCATCGACGAGACCGAGGAAATGTCACGGGCGCTGGAAATCAAGACGCGGGATCTGTATCAGCACGGGGACAGGTTGCGCAGCCTGGAGAAACGCCTGGCGGATTTGGACCGCGTGGGGCAAGACGTTCAGGACGCCTTCGTCCGCATCGCCGAACAGAAGGAAGCGGTTTCCAAACAGGAGGTCGTATTCCGCGACGCCCTGGAAGCCCACCGTCAATTGGCCCGGGAGTTCGAAGAAGGCCAGGAAAAATTCGTCAACGGCAACCGCGAAGTGCAAGCCCATTTCGCCGCCAACAAGGAAAGGCTCCGCGTCCTGCAGGAGGAAATCAACGGCGGCCTCAGCTCCTTGTCCGGACATAGCGCATCCATCCGCCAGGCCGAGGAACGTTTGAAGAAGGTGGACGGATTTTTGATGGCCTTGGAACAGAACATGGTGTCCTTGGAAAAACGCCAGGGGGCGATGACGGCCTTCGAAGTGCGGATCCAGGAAGCCTTCAAGGCCATCGAGGACGTGGAAGGCCGCATGGCCGTGTTGCGGACGGAAAAGAGCGTCATCCACGACGCGCGCAAGTCGGTGGAGTCCTTGCATGTGATGATGAAGTCCGTGCAGGAACAGTTGGAAGTCCTCCACGCCGAGGGGAAAATGGTCGCGCAAACCCAGGAGTCCGTCGAAGGCATCAAGGGCGCCATCAGCGACGTCGAGGAAAAATTCAAGGTATTGGCGCAAGAGCGGGGACTCATCAAGGAGGCCCAAGGCCAATTCCAGAACCTGCGGCTCCTGGTCGACGATTTGAAGGCCGAAATCCGCAATGCCGAAGAGGAAGAAAAAAAGATTTCCGACGCCGTGGCCAAGGTGGCGGAATTGGAATTCCTGGTGGGCGAAGCCGACTCCGCCATCTCCAATTTACGGCGTCTAAAACCGAAGGGAACTTGATTCCCGGCATCTCCCGGCCCCTTGTATTTACCCTCGCTGCGTTTTCAGAACGCAGCTTTTTTTTGCCTAAATTTCAATGCGTGAATGTCCGTCTCGCGATAAATTCCTTGCGGAGGGCGCCCATGCGTCTTGCATTTTATCCGGTGCTGGCCGCCGCGCTACTTAGTTCACCCCGCGCGCAAACGTCGGGGGCTTTTCCTTACGCCATCGGAGCGGATCTTTCCTACCTGAAACAGCAGGAAGACGCCGGCCAGCGTTTCAGCGATGGCGGGACGGTCAAACCCGCCTTGGCCATTTTCAAAAGCCATGGATACAACTGGGTTCGCTTGCGTCTTTTCCATACGCCGACGGATTTGCCCAATTCGCTGGAATACACTTTGGCCTCCGCACAACGAGCCAAGGCCCTAGGCTTCCGTTTTCTTCTCGACTTTCATTATTCGGATACCTGGGCGGATCCGAATTCGCAGACGATGCCCCGGGCCTGGGCGGGCCTGAGCCACGACGTTCTCGCGGATTCCGTTTTCCGTTACACCCGCGCTGCGCTGGATCGCTTCTACGCCCTGGGGGCCGCCCCCGACATGGTCCAAATCGGGAATGAAATCAACAGTGGTATGCTCTGGCCGGACGGCCGTTTCGACAGCCTGAAAAACCTGGGGGATTTGCTCAAGGCCGGTATCCGCGGGGTGGACTCGGCCGCGAACGACGCCGCGGCGTACGACGCCGTCCAGGGTAACGCCCAGGTTTCCGGAAACACGCAAGTAACCGGCAAGCCGCGCATCATGCTCCATCTCGCTTGCGGCGGGGATACCGTCGTTACGGGTTGGTTTTTGGACGCAATGGCGGCGCAAGGGGTGGTCTTCGACGTCATCGGACAATCCTATTACCCTTTATGGCAAGGGACTCCGGAAGACCTCGCCCGGAATCTTGAATTCATGGGACGCCGCGACACCCACGACATCGTGATCGTAGAGACGGCGTTTTCGACCTATCCCGACGGGAAAAGCTCGCCTTTTCCTTTAACCGATCAAGGTCAAGCCGACTACCTGAAAACCATCGATTCCCTGGTTCGATCCGCTCCCAACGGGCGAGGCAAGGGACTTTTCTGGTGGGAGCCCACCGGTGACGCCTACATCGGGACGCCAAGGGGTTTGTTCGACGCACAACGCAATGCGCGGCCGGCCATGCGCGTGTTCGACGGCCTCGTAGGGTTGAAACGCCCCGCGCCAGCCCGACCCTTCGACCGCACGCCGGATTGGAAATTGTGGATGGGCGGCACGGCCTGGTATCCCATGTTCCGCGCCAGGGGAGACCGGCTTGACCCGGCGGTTTGGATTTCTCCGTCCGGCCGTGCCGTATTCCCGTCATCTTCCCGATAATTTCTTGGATTTTGGCAAACCAAGGTGCTATGTTAGAGCATAGCACACGGGGTTAGGGCGCGTTCAACCATGGATAAAAAGCAAGGCTCCGGCAAAAAGGCTTCCTCCCCGGAGGGTTCCCCGACTTCCTCGCCAGCCGACGTCGAAGGTTTGTCCGCCGCGAATTCCAAATCGGAAAAAAAGTCTCCGGCCCCGATTCCCGTGATTGAAACGGACGCGCTCTCTGATCTCGGCATCGATCCGGAAATCAAAGCGCCGGAAATCGAAAGAAGCCTGGATCGGGCCAAGGAAAACCTCCTCGATTATATCGGCGAGCGCAGTCCCAATTTCAATCGGGATTTGATCCAGAAAGCCATCGACTTCACCATGTTGGCGCATAAGGATCAATTCCGGAAATCCGGAATGCCCTACGCCGAACATCCTTTTGAAGTCGCGAAACTTCTGGCCGACCTCAACATGGACTCGGTCACCATCGCCGCCGGACTATTGCACGACGTCGTCGAGGACACGGGCCATTCCACTCAAGAAATCAAGGAAGTGTTCGGGGAAGAAGTCGCTTTCCTGGTCGAATCGGTAACCAAAATCTCGGCCATCAAATCCAAGTCACGGGCGGATCAGCAGGCGGAAACCTTCCGCAAAATGCTGATTTCCATGGCCAAGGACATCCGCGTCATCATGATCAAATTCGCCGATCGGCTCCATAACATGCGCACGCTTACCTACATGCAGGAAGAGCGCAAGAAAGCCATCGCGGCCGAAACCATCGAGGTTTACGCACCCTTGGCCCACCGCTTCGGTTTGGCGAAGATAAAATGGGAGTTGGAGGATCTTTCCTTCAAGTATCTGAATTCCGACGCTTACAAGAACCTGGTCAAAAAAGTGGTGGAGAAGCGCCAGGAACGCGAGGAATACATCCGCGGCATCCTCGGCCCCGTAAAGGAGGCGCTGCGCCGGGCCGGCATCGAAGGCAAAGTGTACGGAAGGCCCAAGCACCTGTACAGCATTTGGCAAAAGATGCAATCCCGGCAATGCCAGTTCGAAGACATTTACGATTTGTACGCCTTGCGCATCATTGTCAATAACATCGCGGATTGCTACGGCGTGTTGGGGCTGGTGCATTCGGTCTGGACCCCGCTGCAATCGCGCTTCAAGGATTACATCGCCACGCCCAAGTCCAACATGTACCAAAGCCTGCACACCACCTTGATCGGTCCCGGCGGCAAACCCATCGAGGTCCAAATCCGCACCGAGGAAATGGACGTTATCGCCGAGCAGGGCATCGCGGCGCATTGGGGCTATAAGGAAGGCGCCTCGCCCCGCAACCTGGGCAAAGAAAACAAGTGGCTGTTGCAATTCATGGAATGGCAACAGGATTTGACCGACTCCCATGAGTTCATGGAATATTTCCGCGGCGATTTGGTGCCGGGGGAAATTTTCGTGTTTACGCCCACGGGGGATTTGATCCAGTTGCCGACGGGCGCCACGGCGTTGGATTTCGCCTTCGCCCTGCACTCGGAATTGGGATTGCATTGCATCGGCGCCAAGGTGGACGGCAACGTCGTGCCATTGTATCGCGAGTTGCAAACCGGCGAGCGGGTGGAAATCCTCAAATCAGATTCGCAGCGGCCGTCCAAGGATTGGCTTTCCGTCGTGGCCACGACCAAGGCCAAAAGCGCCATCCGCCGGTGGATGCGCACGGAAGAAATGGCGCACAGCATCCAGCTCGGAAAGGAAATGCTGGAAAGGGAATTCCGCCAGGCCCGCGTGCCGCCGGCGATGCAGGCGGACTTCAAGCCGTTCGCCGATAAATTCTCCGTGCCGGATTGGGAAACGCTGTGGGAAAAAATCGGCCACGGCGAGATAACCTTGGGCGCGATTTCCACCTTCGTCCAGGACTTGCACCCCAACCGCAAAAAGACCTCGGTGCTCGGCCGTCTGACGCCTTTCAAGCGGGCCGCCAAGCCCAGCGAATCCGTGTTGGTCAGCGGCATGCAAAACATGCTCATCCGCTACGCGACGTGCTGCCATCCCGTCCCCGGCGACAAAATCATCGGCTATGTCACGCGCGGCCGCGGCGTTTCCATCCATCGCGCCAATTGCCCCGAGGGCATGTTGCTCATAAAGGACGAGGAGCGCATCATCCCCGTGGAGTGGAAAAGCGAGGCGGGCCAGATGTTCGAAGTGGTGGTGGAAATCTCGGGCAAGGATCGTCCCGATCTGCTCCGCGACATCACCGACGTATTTTCCAAAGCGCGCATCAACGTGCAGCGCGCCTCCATCGTCACGGTGCGGGATCAGGTCCGCAATCGGTTCCGGATCCAAGTGTCCGATTTGGATCAATTGGAGTCCACCATGGTCCAACTCCGCAAGCTCAAGGGCATCAGCACCGTCCTGCGCCGGCAATCCGGAAATTAAGGCGATGCCGACGCCCGGAAACTTCGCCGCGTTCAGGAGTTGGGTTTGCTAATCGCCTGGTTGGCCGGCTGCATCGTTTTGGGAGGCGGCCTCTTAGCCCTGATCGTGCGCCGCAAACAGATTTCCATGCCGCGGCAAGCGCTGAGCCGCAGCGCCACCATGGTGGATAAGATCACCGAAAAATTTCCGACAACACGAAAAACGCCTTCGAATTCCGGAACCCCGGGCCATTCCCCAGCCTCCTCGCCGGATGGGTTACAAGGAAACCTGGCGCAAACGCCCCTGCACGACCTGCTGCAATTTTTAGCGCTGGGCCACAAGACCGGCATCCTGGAATTGGCCAGCGGACGGCGCACGGGCCGGGTGGTGATTCATCAGGGGCTGGTACGCAAGAATTCCTACCGCGGCAAGGACGGCTTGGAAGCTTTATTTTTGATGCTGGACTTGACCCAGGGTGATTTTGAATTCTATGAGCAAACGCTGGATGAACCGGTTGATTCCAACGCCTTGGAAGTAGTGGATATCATCATGCTCTGGATGGACCGCAGCCCCAAGCGGAAAAACGCGTAAGTAGCCGCCGCTGCGGCGGCAGGAGTTTGCAGTGAATATTTTTATCAAGAACCGGCCCTTTTACGGCAAGATGCGCAACCAAAATTATCAGCGTTCGCATCAGGGATTCCGCACGCTCCAGGAGCAGGCGCGCCGGGTGCCGTTTCAACCCAAGGAAATGATCAAACTGCTGGAAGAGTATATCCACCAATTGGATCTGACCTTGCAGCATGCCGCCGACGCCATCCGCGGCCTAAAGCGCCGCCGTCTGGGGATGTATCGCGTGGACAAGGTGTTCGGGGTTTTGGAAGAGGAAATCGTTTTGTGTTACTTCCTGGAAGAAATGATCAGCAGTTCCAAGTTCCTGAAAAAGCGGCTCGAGACCGATTTGAAAATCAGGATTTACCGGGAACGCATCCGGCGATTCCAAGGCCAAACCCCCGGCGGCGGCGGTTTTTTAACCAACATCCTGGAATCCTTGGACGCCATGACCCAATCGGAGTTTATTGAAATCGAAAAGCTGGTCCAAATCATGGAGGACCGATACCGCATCGGGGACAAACTTTTCGACATCATTCTGAATAAGACGCCGAAAATCATCGCCGCCGGTTGAAGCCTCCCTAACCGGTTGTGAAGGGAAGGTTTTGACCTTCCATGAATTTGGGTTTTCACGGTTCCGGCTAAAGACTGCATTTCCCCGTGATTTCATCGTTTCCAGCGCACGGGAGGGCGCTCCCCTTGGCCCAAAGCCCCGTTTTTACTAAGTTTGTCGGCTCCTTTTTCGACCCTTCACCTTGGAAAAAACGCCATGAGACCTCTAGACAACCTCAGGAATATCGGCATCAGCGCCCATATCGATTCGGGCAAAACGACCTTGACCGAGCGCATCCTTTTCTACACCGGTATGATCCATCAAATTCACGAAGTGAAGGGCAAGGACGGCGTGGGCGCGACCATGGACTCCATGGATTTGGAGCGCGAACGCGGCATCACCATCCAATCGGCGGCCACGCGCGTTAAGTGGACCAAGACGGCGTATTATTTGGATCCCAAGGAATCCGGCGGCACCCACATCAACATCATCGATACGCCCGGGCACGTGGATTTCACCATCGAAGTGGAACGCTCCCTGCGCGTGCTTGACGGCGCCATCCTGGTCTTGTGCGGTGTGTCCGGCGTGCAATCCCAGTCCATCACCGTGGATCGCCAAATGCGCCGCTACAATGTGCCGCGCGTGGCGTTCATCAACAAGTTGGATCGCCAAGGCGCCAATCCTTATCGCGTCACGCAGCAGTTGCGCGAAAAGTTGAGCCATAACGCCGTGATGGTGCAGATTCCCATCGGCGTGGAAGACAAGCATGTCGGGTTGGTCGATTTGTTGACCATGAAGGCGTACACCTTTTCCGGCGCCAACGGCGAAACCATTACCGAAGGCCCCATTCCTGCGGACTTGGTCGAGACGGCCAAGGAACGTCACACCATCATGATGGACGCGCTCTCGACCTTTTCCGATGAACTTACGGAATTGATCTTGGACGAAAAAGAAGTTCCGCTCAAATTGCTCAAGGACGTGATTCGTAAGGCCACAGTTGAGATGAAGCTTACGCCCGTGTTCATGGGATCGGCCTTCAAGAATAAAGGCGTGCAATTGCTGCTCGACGGCGTGACGGATTTCCTGCCGTCCCCGTACGACGTTTCCAACTACGCCTTGGACATCACCACCAAGAGCGAAGAGAAAATCGAGATGTATTCCGACGCGACCTTGCCTTTCGTGGGTTATGCGTTCAAGTTGGAAGAAGGCCGTTTCGGCCAGTTGACTTATCTGCGCATCTACCAAGGCCGCGTCGACAAGGGCAAGCCGATTTACAACATGACCACTAAGAAGAAGCACAACGTGGGCCGCTTGGTGCGCATGCACGCCAACGAAATGGGCGAAATCCAAAGCGCGGAAGCCGGCGATATCGTCGCGCTGTTCGGCATCGATTGCGCCACGGGTACCACATTCACGGACGGAACCTTGGAAGTCAACATGACCTCCATGCACGTTCCCAACGCCGTGATTGACCTGGTGATCGAGGCCAAGAACCGCGACCACTTGGCCAACCTGTCCAAGGCCTTGAACCGTTTCACCAAGGAAGACCCGACCTTCCGCGTCAAGCTCGACGAGGAAAGCGGACAGACCATTGTGTCCGGCATGGGCGAGTTGCACTTGGAAGTTTACATCGAACGCATGCGCCGCGAATACGGCGTGGAGCTGACCACGGGACGCCCGCAGGTGGCTTACCGCGAAACCATCATGCAGAAGGCCGAGTTCAATTACTCGCATAAGAAGCAAACCGGCGGCTCTGGCCAATATGCCCGCGTGGCCGGCTGGATCGAACCCATCACCGAAGAGGTGGCGGAGGGAGAGGATCCGGATTTTCAGTTCATCGACGATATCGTCGGCGGCGTCATCCCGCGCGAATTCATCCCGTCCTGCGAAAAGGGCTTCCGCGCCTGTTTGGGCAACGGCTCCATCATCGGCTTCCCGATTGTGAAGGTCCGCGCCGGCATCAACGACGGTAACACCCATCCGGTGGACTCGTCGGATATCGCTTTCCAGTTGGCCGCCCGCGGCGGTTTCCGTGAAGCGTACATGAAGGCCAAGCCCCAAATCCTCGAGCCGATCATGAAGCTCGAAGTGTCCACGCCTACTGAATTCCAAGGCTCCGTCATGGGCCAGGTGAACCAGAAGCGTGGACTCATCACGGGATCCACGGAAGAGCAAAACTTCACCATCATCAACGCCGAAGTTCCGCTGGCGGAAATGTTCGGGTATGCCACGGACCTGCGCTCCCTGACCCAGGGCAAGGCGGAGTTCACGATGGAATTCTTGAAATATTCCCCGGTTCCCAAGAACGTGGGCGAGGAGCTGATCAAGAAGTACAGTTCCAACGCCAACAAACGCCTGGAATAGGCGATTGCAAGCGGCCTGGAGCAAAAAGCTTCAGGCGATGGGACAACGTGTTTGGGACGGCTTCCGGGCCGTCCCTTTCTATTTGGTTTGCTTCGGTTTAACTTCGGTTTAATATTCCAGATGCGTGGACAACGCGCCAACCATCCCGTGATCGCCCCAGTAGGCCTGTCGGTAGGTATCCTCTGAAAGGTCGAATTCCAACCCGACCCTGACGCTCTCGCCGATTTGGGTTTGTCCTCCAATCGCGAAGATCCACGTTCTACCCCTCAACTGCTTGACCTTGAAGTTGAGAAACGCCGCAGGCTTATACTCCATGCCGATCATTTCCAGACCCCTTTCGGGTATCGTTGCGGCTGGACCATCAGTGGGTTGGGAAATCTCAGGGCCATCGTACTCCAAAAACACATCAACTAGAACCGGGAGAATCGAAACCTGAACGGAACCGTACTGGCTCCAAGGCAAGGCATCAAAATCTCGTGCACACGATCCGCGGAATTCGTTGATGTTGAAAAAGAATATCCAACGCCTGCGGCTAGTCCTCGGTACCATCGGTTTCCAAATTGAAAATAGGCTTCCGATTCGGTTCCGGAAGATGACCGGAACAATCCCGCCCTGGCATCGGTGGCATGGGTTGACCTTGCCCAGACCAGCAATACAAGGCTCGCGATCCAGAGACGCATCTGAAAGTTGGCGACCGGCGGCAAGTTCAATGATATCCCATTGAAAGCCCGATTCGAATTTTTGTTCATGAAATTTTCCGCGCGGTGAAACCAAAAAATTTAAAAAAGCGGACCGCCTATCCCTTTCGCAACCAATCGTTCAAGTCCATCCCGCCCGGTGGAGCCAATCTTCGCGTTTCAATCCCCGCAGCCTTGAACAAGTCCATCACGCGCGCCGCGCCCGACTCGCCCGGCGCATCCGGATCGAAGGCCACGTGCACGGTTTTGTTCCGGAACATCTCCGTCCACGCCGGCTTGAAATTTCCCGCGCCCGGAATTCCCACCGCCGGAAAGCCTTGTTCAATCAAGGTCAGGGTATCGATCACGCCTTCACACAAATAAATGTGGCCCGGCTCACCGTTCAACAAAAGGCTATTGTAGGGAAGGGGTATTGGCCCCGCGAGGCTGAGCTCCTTCGGCTGGGTTTTGGGATCCACCGCGCGCGCTTGCAAATAGACGGGGTGTCCGGAGGAATCGTAATAGGGGAAAAGCAAGGGATGCTTGTAATAACGCAGATGTCCCGCGGCATTGAATAGTCCGGCCGCCAGGAGCGTCGGTAACCCGTATGTTACCTCTAATTTCCGGCTGATGGCGGAGTAATCGTCGATCATACGTAGTTTCTGTTTTTCCCACGTGCGCTTGAAAATGCGTCGCTTCTGCAGGTAACGCGCCACCGATCCGTCCACGGGCGGGCACCAGTTCAAAAGTGACTCCAAGATTTCCCGGCGCTGGGGACCGATATCGGACACCTGATCATTCATCGAATCCGATACGGAAGGATGGACGGGTTGAGCGGCGATTCGGGAAATTGTCGGCGGGGAGTTCAGAGGGCGCCGGGCTGGGGAGGCGGATGGAAAAGGAGAGGCTCCAGCCATTGGTGAGTGAGTTAAGCCCGTTCGGCCTTGAAGCCAATGCAAGGCTTCCGTGAAAGAACAATTCCTAACCAACCGCACGAGATCAATCACATCGCCTTTCACGTCCGGGCAGACCCAGCATTTGAATTGTCCGCGGTCGGGAGATATGCTTACCGAAGGGGTGCGATCCCCATGGTGATGGTTTTCGGGCCGCAGACAACGCATCCGATTATTCGTGACGACCAGACCAAGTTCGCGCGCGACGTCCACTATGGGATTTCCGGCTTTGAGGGCATCAATGTCGGATTTATCCGTCCTATACCCCATGCCGATAAGTTACCAATCCGTTTTGCTACCTTGCAGCCAGGAAATGGCCTTGCTCATCCGTGAAAATGTGCCGTTGGCGCCGCTGATCTCCTTCAAGGTGGGCGGTCCGGCGCGCTTCTTTTGCGAACCCGCGACCGCAGCCGAATTCGCCGAAGCCATGGCTTGGGCCAAGCATGCCGGACAGCCGACTTTTCTGCTCGGCAAGGGAACCAATCTGGTCTTTTCCGATCAGGGATTCGACGGGCTTGTGATTCACACCGGGAAGTCCTTTCACCGCATCGATTGGGAAGGGACGCGCGCGCGCGCTCAGGCCGGCGCACTGTTGCATACGTTGGTGACCCAAAGCGTCCAAAGGGGATATGCGGGCATCCAGAATTTGGCGGGCATTCCCGGCACCATCGGCGGCGGCACGTTCATCAACGCAGGAGCATTCGGCCAAGAACTAAGGGACGTCATCGTCTCGGTTATTTCCACGACCGGTGACGGGTGTTTGGTGGAGCGGACCCACTCCGAATGCGGTTTCGCGTATCGTCATTCCGGATTTTTCGGTTTCGGAGAAATTATTTTAGAAACCGTCATCGAACTCACAAAAGGAAATTCCGCTTCCTTACAGGCGGAAATGCGCGCAACGTTGCTCAAGCGGAAGGAAAAACAACCGCTCCATTTGCCCAATGCCGGCAGCATGTTCAAAAGGCCGCCGGGGAACTTCGCCGGAGTCTTGATTGAACAGGCGGGCTTGAAAGGCCTGCGCGTAGGCGGGGCGATGATTTCCGATAAGCACGCCAACTTCACCGTCAACACCGGGGGGGCGACCGCTCAGGATATTTTCGACCTCAGTCAAGAGGTGATTGCCCGCGTGGCGGCCCAGAGCGGCGTGACCCTGGAGCGGGAGGTTATTTTTGTGGGGACTTTTCTCGCTTGGCCTCGATAGGCATTAACCCCTTGATTTTAAACGGTTGCCAACGGTCCTGGAATTTGTTCTTTTGGTATCCCCAGGGAGCACACTCTTCCCGGAGAGGACGCCCGTGAGTAAAAAGCATTTTTTGATATACGATTTAATTTTTCCCCTTGCCATGATTTTGGCTTCGGGGAATTTCCTGGCCAATAAATTCTCGCTGTGGATGTTTCACAAATTAGATGTGATCCGGGCGTTTGGTTTCGGATCCTGGTTCGGGCATAGCGCATTGCGAATCGAATTATGGAATTATTCCTGGTTGGCTTTCGCGCTGATTCCCGGCACGCTGTGGATGGTTTGGGTGCGCGTGAATCGTGAATACGATTGGATCGAGCGCAAGCGCAAATTGGACCGGCCGATATTCAATTTCTTAAAGGCTGTGGCCAAGGCCATCGATGGAGGCCAAGACAAGAAAGAAATACAGGCTGAAATCTCCAGCCGCATCGCCGCAGTGGAAGCGCGATCGCAGGCGCGCATCCGTGAATTGGAAAAAGAACTGGCCGAACTCCGCATGGCTTACGCGGAAACCGAAACCAAAGAGCCCTGGAAAGAATAGTCCTTACGCTTGGGATTTTTTAAAGGTGTACGCATTAGTACGCGTACGTTTCAGTACACATTGGGTACACATTTGCTTTCCGATCCTTTGTTGGCTTAGTGGTTATTTAAAGATTTCACTTTGGGGTGATTGGACCCCGGGTGTCCTTACTTCTAATACCAGCAACGATGAAACCTTCCTCGCAGGTTCTGGATGGAATTGTACCGCTCCAATCGCGAACCGATTATCATGTGCGGGACACGCTATTTTCCTTTATATTCACGAGCGTAGGACATCGAGCGGAAGAGGGAAAACAATATGTTAAGAAATACGGCCATTGGGCTGTTCGCATTTGTACTCGCGGCCTCGGGAGCGCAAATCTGCGACTTGAATTTCAAAGTATGTCCCGGATCCTATAACGGGAAAACCATCACCGTGCCGATGGACGTGATTTCCCTGGATCCGAAATTCGCATTATGCCCCGAGCAGGTGCAAGTTGCGGGTGGGTCGGTGAATCCTCCCTCCATTGTCTTCATCATCGACAATTCCGGATCGATGGAAAATTCGCGCTCCAACCCGGGTAGCGATCCAGCCCATGCACGGTTCACGAAAGTTTCCAGCTTATTGGACTCCATCTTAAAAATCGCCCCATCCGCGGAGGTTGGAGTAGTGATATTCGCCACGCGGCTTTCCTATGACTACAATAAAAATGGGTATCTCAAACGGGCTTATCCCGCAGACAACTCTCTTTTAGACGCCTATGTGCCTTTGACTCAACTCAACCAAAAATTTGCGAACGGCCGCAGCGGAATAGATACCTTGAAATATTTCTTGAACGCGACATGCACCAATGGCGGCTGCACAGTACCCGCATTTTCCTCGCAGGCAGACGCGAATACGGATATCACCTTGGGATTCGAGGCCGCGAAAATGGCCATTGCCCCGGCGAAGGCGGCCAAGGACAACCAGTATTTCATCTTCCTGTCCGACGGCCTACCGAATGTTCTCCCATCCAGCGACCGCTATGCGATGCGCAATGATTTCATCAAGGGAGTCAACGATCCAACAACCTTTTCGATATTTTTCGATCCCAGGGGAGACGCTGCCCCTGATACCATTGTAATGATGACTGATAGTATTCGCGTGAACGGATATTCCGCGACTAACCCCAAAAGCAATTATTGGGCGAGCAGTTTGCCCGGCACCCAGTTACAAGGCATTCTTCAAGATCAAGTCCTGAACCAGATCCTAAGCAATGTGAACGCCACTCCGGCCACCGCGACCTTGACCGTCGGCGGGCAAACCTACAACAATGTCAGCGTCGATGCCAAGGAATTCATATTCCCCAAACGCATCCCCTTGTCGGCCACCGAAACCACTTTGCAATTCATTTACTCCTACACCTACATCGACAACACCGGCGGAGTATCCACGAAAAAGCAGAAGTCGGTGCCCTACACCGTGACCATATCGCGCTCGTCAACTGCGACCATTCCCGACAGCCTCGCAAAAACTTGCCGCGACCCGGCTTCGCTGACCTTGGTGGCGGGCGGAAAAACCGTTACCCAGGTGACGGATGATAAAACCAATCTGGAAATCCGGCTCAAACCTTCGACCGGGGACGTTTGCACCAATTGCACCGTGACCGTGAAACCTTCAGTGACGAATGACAAGGAAACCGTGACTTTAAGCACGGCATCCGGTTACTATACAGGTAGCTTCACCCGCGCTCTGACCACGCCCGCGACTCCGGAGAACGGGAAGTTGGAGCATGCCGTTACCGACAGCATCATTCTCGTCTACGTCAATCCGGAAAATCCGCTGGAGACGGTACGGACCAGTTACCCCTTCATTCCGTCCCTCCCGCCTTCGACGGTGGATTGGTCCCTGCACAACAGCTTCGCTCAAAACGATGATGTCACGATTGATACGGAAGTGAAGGACTGGGTTCTCGTCGCACCGGCGAACCTTTCGGTAAAAGCCGATGACGGCAGCGCGAACCGCTTCACCACCTTGTCCGGGAATTTTTCCTCGGAGGACTCGTTGCGCTACGTGGGATTCAGGGTGGAGGCGTCCGGTCCCTTTAAGGTCCAGGTCTACATTTATTCCAACCTCGGCGTCCTGGTAAACAAGCTCACGTTCGCGGTGCCGGCTTCCGAATACGCAAAATTGGAAAAGGGCTCGAAACCGGATACCCGCATCATGCGCGTATTGTGGAATAATCGGACCATGGACGGGGGATTAGTCGGCACGGGCGCTTACATATTCCGCTCGCAGGTCACGCTCGACCCAGAATCCGGAAAAGCGCCATCCGCTCCGCTTACCAATACTCGCATCGTCGGCGTGCTCCGCACACGCTAAAACGGACAAACTTTTTTAGTCAGGCATGGACGGGCGCGATGTGCGCCCTTTTTTATTCTTTTGGATTTATTCCTTTGAACGATTCAACCCGGGAATCGCGACAACCAGGAATCCGGTCAGTTCCGCAGGGAGAATTTCCTTGCGGCGATCGAGCTTAACGGCCACCCAGTTTCCCTGTCGGCGTTCAATCTCGGTGTAAACCGACCGGAAGGGACCGGTGCCTCCGTCTCCGCCGAATCCGAACCGGGAACTTTCCCAGGCCGATTCCTCAACACCAATCGAGTGTAAATATTCTTCCGCCATGCGGGCTACATCCGAGGGTTGGACATGGTCGCAAAGACCCGATTGGATTGGGTTTGGCAATGGGGTAGAAGCTTGATTTTCGGGCTTGGAATCAGATTTAGGCATGTTATTTCCTTGCGAGGAAAGTTAAAAATCCAGGATAATCTTTGCGGAATGCTTTACCATGAAAGCGGCGTGTAGGCGTATTTGTCTATTTTCAAGCAATCGGCCGAAGCATGGAAATATTTTTGCCGTACCCAATTGTGTGATTTGGAGTATCGCGGGGACTTTGGAACGGAAGCTTAGAGGGTGCGGATGGGTGACCAGAAAAATAATCGGATGGAACAGGACAGCCGGATTTTTCCGTTCTGGATTACCGCCGGCGCCATGGATTGGTTGGAGCGAACTGCCTTACCCGCCTACCTGCCCAAGTGCCGATGGTTCGGAAGCAAACACCGCGTTCTGATCAAAATAAAAGTGCGCGACATGATGCCGGATCCGATCGGGGAGCCTTGGGCCTTGCTCCTGTTGGACATTGAGTTTTCCGAAGGATCCGGAGAATCCTACGTGATGCCGTTAATGAACCTGGACCATTCCCAAACGGAAAAAATGGAGCAGGAATATCCGGATGCGCGAATCGGCGAGTCGGATAAAAAATATTTCGATGCGACTTTCCATCCCCGATTCCGGGCGCGATTGTTGGATGCCCTTTCCAAGGAAGAGCGTTGGCCGGGCTGGCACGGTGTCATGCAAGGCGTCAAGGAGCCTGGGCAAGGGTTTTGGACCGAAACGAATTTTCTGGAATCACACCTGCTCCGCGCGGAACAAAGCAACACCGCCGTGATTTGGCCGGAACGGCATTTCCTCAAATTGGTGAGGCGGTGTGAAATGGGAACGAGCCCGGAATTGGAAATTCTCCGGCATCTCTCCGGGCAAGTGAAGTTCACCCAGGTTCCGAAATTGCAAGGTTGTCTGGAGTACGCAATGCCGGGGAGGGAGCCGGCCACCTTGGCTTTGTTGGAAGGTTTGATTCCCCACGATATGGACGCCTGGACATTCGCCTTGCGGGCCGCGCGAGGCTATTACGGCAAGTTGCAGGCGTTGGGGCCCGACGGCAGGAAATCCGGACTGGAAAAGGCGGAGCGCCTGGCGGCCCAGGGTATCTTACAGGTTACCCAATCCGGCAGTTGGGGCGCCGCGGAAGCGTTTTCCTGCGAAGGCATGGAGGAATTCGTCGCAGCCTTGGGACGGCGGACGGCGGAAATGCACCTGGCCCTCGCTGCTGACGGGGGGGACGCGTCGTTCATGCCGGAGCCAATGGACGCAATGCGGCGCAGGGAAATCACCGAACGGATGCGCGCGACCGCCCGCATGATTCTCGATTCCTTGGAACGGGCGGTGGACAGGTTGCCTCCCAAACGCGGAATGCTTATCGCCTCGGTATTGCGGTCACGGAACCTGATTGATGAACGATTGCGAGCCTTCGGGGAAGAAGCGCAGGATCTAATCGTCTGCCGCATTCACGGTGATTTCCATCTCGGACAAGTCTTGGTGGCGGGAGGCGACGTGGTGATTCTCGATTTCGAAGGGGAACCTTCCAAGCCTTTGGCGGAACGGCGTCGCAAGCATTCTCCCTGGAAAGACGTAGCCGGCATGCTACGGTCCTTCGACTACGCGATCCATTCCGCGCGCCCGGATACCCCGGAACCGGTAGGGGACGATGTGCTTATTTTGGAAAGCTTGGCCCTGCTTTGGCCCAAGGTAATGGCCGCGTGGTTTCTCAAGGCCTATGATGCCGCGGTGGAGTCGGCAAGCGCGGCGGCGCCTTTCCTGGTCGGGAAAGAATCTCGGAAAAACCTCATGGAAGCCTTCTTGATGGAGAAAGCCGTTTATGAACTCGGGTATGAATTGGGAAATCGACCCGACTGGACCCATATTCCCTTATTGGGGATTGCGGGGTTGCTCGGAAAGTCACCGGTTACCGTAACCTGACAGTTACTGGGAGACCCGGGTTCTTGCTTCTTACCACCAAGATTTATTGATCCAACGCCTGACGCACGCGCATCGCCAATTGCGCGCTGCTGAAGGGTTTTTGCAGGAAGTACGCGCCGGCCAGGGAGAGCGCCTCTTTCGCCAAAGAGTGGTCCGCGTAACCCGAAATGAACAACACCTTGACCAGCGGATTCAGCTGTCGCGCGGTTTTGGACAAGGCGCTTCCGGACATGCCGGGCATTACCAAATCCGTGATCACCAATTGACTGGACAAGGGGTTTTCGCGCAGGGCGTTCAGTGCTTCCGAGCCATTCCGGCATTTTCGGACGGTGTACCCGAAAGACTCCAGAGCTTTGGCGAGAAAAATCCGCACCGGTTCTTCATCTTCGACCAGCAACACGTTTTCGCGCCCCAGGGGCGCGGATTCGGCGGCCGGCGCGGAACTACCCATTTCATGCGAGTCGACCCTAGGCAATAATAGGTGGAAGGTTGAGCCTTTCCCGACCGTGGACTGCACCGTGATATATCCCCCGCTTTGGCGGACGATGCCGTAAACGCTGGATAGCCCCAGGCCCGTGCCTTGACCGGCTTCCTTGGTGGTGAAGAAGGGCTCGAATATCCTGGCCCGAACCGATTCGGACATGCCGGTACCCGAGTCGCGAACGCTCAACCGGACATAAGGCCCCGGCTTGGCGTCCACGGGCGAGTAGGCCTGCGCCGCAGGCAGGCTCACATTGCTGGTTTCCAAAGTCAGCTTGCCCCCGGCAGGCATGGCGTCGCGGGCGTTGACCGCGAGATTGAGGATCACCTGGCTGATTTGACCCGGGTCGGCGCGCACGTCGCCCAGGTCGGGCTTCAGGCGGGTGGATATGGTGATGTCCTCGTTAATCAAGCGGCGCAGGATTTTTTCCATGTCCGTAACCGACGCGTTGAGATTGAGCTGGCGGGGAACCATCATGGTCTTGCGACTGTAGGCGAGCAATTGGGACGTTAAGGCCGCAGCCTTATCGCCCGATCTCCGGATGCTTTCGAGATATTCGCGAACTTCCGCGGGTAAATCCGATCGGACCAGCGAAAGGTCGGCGAATCCGTTGATGGCGGTGAGCAGATTATTGAAATCATGCGCCACGCCTCCGGCCAATTGTCCGATGGCCTCCATTTTCTCCGATTGCCGAAGCCGCTCCTGCGTGGCCTTCAATTCCGTGATGTCGCGGGCCGTGACCAGGACGTGAGTCACTTCCTCTTTATCGTCCAGGACGGGCATCCAATTCTGATCGAGATGAAACGGCGCGTTCATTGTGTAGGTTTCGCTCTCGAAGCGGATGGCCTTTTTATGTTCGATGATTTCCCTAAGCTTGCCGTCCCATATCGCGAATCCTTCCGGAGTCAGGAACTCCTCCAGCCTTTTCCCGATTACCTCCTGCGGCGTTTTGGGAGATAGCCGGAAGTAAGCGCTGTTCGCCGTCAGAATCCGGTATTCCCCGGGGGCGCTTACGCGCAGGAGTCCGACCAAGTCCGTGACATGATCGTAGATCAGGGATAGTTCGCGCTCGCGATCGCGCAAGGCCTGGGTTTTGGCCCGGACGGCGGTGATGTCGTGGATGATGGCGACGAGCAATTCCGGTTCGCCATGAGGATTGGCAAGACGCCGCATCCGATTCAGGAACATGCGTTCCGGGGAATTCGGACCTTTGCGGACGCGCAAAATAAAAGGTGGCGATTCTTCCCCGGCCAAGGCCCGGGATAAGCGATTATCGAGATCTAAAACTTGAGCCCCGGATTCATCGCGTAAGTTGAAATCCCGGTAGAGGCTCGCAAGTTTTTGGCGTGAACCGTATTTTGGAAAAAACTCGCTAAGACTGGAAAGTCCTATGAAGCTCAACGCGTTTTGATTCAGGTACAGCGGATCGCCCGCCGAATTGAATACCCAAATGGCATCGACCATGCCGTTTAGAACGGATACCAATTGGCTGTGAGTCAACAGGAAATTTTTCTCACCATCCACTATGGCCAAGGCCCCCCCCTGAGTTTCCGAAGGACTCGGAAAACTTCATTATAGGTTTTTTTGAAGGGATACTCGGGATGGCCGGCAACTATTTCGGCTTAGAAAAATGGTTTACAATTTTTGACCCGGAAGTGAGCCTGCGATTTGCCGACCCAGCCACTTGCCCAAAAATATTTGCGCGATTAAGCTACCGATCAGTGCCATTAGCATGTCGGTTTGGGTGTCCCACGGATCGCCTTGCGTTCCCAGGAAAGCGTCGGCGCCGGATCCGGTATTCACGGCCACGGCCCATTCCAGGAGTTCATACAACGCGCTGAAGGCGAGGCAGATGGAGCAGGTGAGGAAGAACAGCCATCCCTGGCCGTTGACGATGCGCTTGCGGATCAGGATTTCCCGCGCGGCTAAAGCGGGTACGAATCCCTGGGCGAAATGGCCAAGCTTGTCGTAATTGTTACGGGCCTGGTGGAAAACGGTCCGCGCCCATTCGCCCAAAGGAACTTCCGCATAGGTGTATCTTCCTCCCGCGAAGAGGATGAAGCAATGCAGCAGAATCAGCGTGTACACCAGGGGCGTAAGCGGGAAGGATTTGCGAGTGGCGATCAATAACGCCAGGACGATCCAGGAAGGGAAAACCTCCAAAACCCACGTGAACCGATCCTTGGGATGGATGCCCGAGGCCAATAGTCCGGCGAAGAAAAGGCCCAGCCAAATCCACTTTAGATAACGGGATTGATACATTCACGCTCCTTGTTCTTGATGCGACGAAAATGCCCGTAGGAAAGATTTGAATTTTCTTTACGGCGCGAAGTGGCCCAACTGGTCGAGATTTCGCGTTTAGAAAATCGTACGCTATAATTTAATTTTTGAACCTGACAAAAAAAGTAAAGGATTCAATCATGCCCGAAGATCCCGAAGTGCCCACCGAACAACTCCATGAAGCCCTGGAAGAGAACGCCCATCATGCGGTCGAGTCCTGGATCTCGCGGGTCGCCCTGAGCGCTGCCATGCTCGCCGTGTTGGCGGCACTGACGTCCATGCTGGCGGGACATCATGCGAATGAAGCCATCATCGAACAATTGAAGGCGTCGGACCAATGGTCTTTCTACCAGAGCAAGGGCATCAAAGCCGGAGTGTTGGGAACGAAAATCGATTTGTTCAACGCCCTGGGAAAGCCCTCCGTTCCGCAGGACGGCGCCAAGCTCGAGGAATACAAGCACGACCAGGAGAAAATCAAGGAAACGGCGGAAGAGATGGCCAAGGCCGGTGAAGACCATCTTCGTCGGCACAATACCATGGCGCGGGGCGTGACGTGCTTTCAGATTGGAATTGCGTTATCGGCCATTGCGGTATTGACGAAACGAAAACCGCTGTGGTACTTGAGCATACTACTGGGAGGCGTAGGCGTGGTTTTTCTGGCGCAAGGTTGGGTTTAGACCACAAGCGTACTAATGCTTAGTGGCTAGGCTAGGGCTTTTACCTAAGGCAGTGTCAATAAATAAAGGTATCAAGTTGATTAAAGTATTTTGGGTCGGATGACATAATTCCAATCGGCAAGTCACTTGGAGTCCCTTGGCCGTCGTTGTGCGAGCTATGAGGTTGACGATGGTCTCGTAATCCAGCAGCGGCTCACCACGCCAATTCGAGGAGATGAACGAAAAAAGCCGGTGTTCGACCTTG
>JADGQO010000136.1 GCA_017881725.1 Fibrobacteria bacterium | reverse complement strand
TCCTGTTGTTCGGATTTTCCGCCTGGCTATTCTCGCGCAACATGAAACAAGCCCGCCTCAAATCCGAGGAGCGCATGGCGCAATTGGCGCTGTATATCGGCGAGCATATCCGCGCGGACGTTTTCTCGTATCCCTTCGACTTCAAGCCTTCCGCGTTTCCCACCGCCTACGCCGAGCAACAGGGCGAGTGGCTGGACCGTCTCACGCGCGCTACGGGGCTGGAGCGGGCCGTGATTACGGATTCTTCCGGACAAGTCTACGCCGGCAGCCAAAACCTGATCACCAGCGGCGAATCCATCCAGCCCTACCTGATCGACACGGCCTTGTTCGCCGCCGCCGCCCGCAACGGCAAGCCCCGGTTCACGCGCATGTCCGAGATCGACGGCGTGCGCTTCCAGTCGCTGTATTTTCCCTTCACCTTGGGCAAACGCCTGCACATGGTGGTGCTGGAATCGGATCAGGTTTTCCTCACCTACGTGGAACAGTTCCGGACCTACGTGGTGTTCGCGTCCCTGTTCCTGCTTATCCTTTTCGTGCTGCTGACGGCGGGCCTGTTCGTGTTGGATCGGAAATTCCAGGCCGCGCTCGAGACCTCGCGCCGCAACGAACATCTGGCTTTCCTGGGCCGCACCAGCGCCGAGCTGGCGCATGAATTGAAGAACCCGTTGGCCATCATCAAGGCCTCGGTGGACGTGCTGAAACGAAAGATGGATCCGGAAGGCAAGGAGGCTGCCTTCAACTACCTGTCCGACGAGGTGATGCGCTTGTCGCGCCTGATCGGGAATATCCTGGGCTTTTCCAAGGACCGGCCGCTGGAGTCCAAGCCCTTCCGCCCGCGCGAGGCCTTGTTGGTCGTTCGCGAAGGACAACGCCTGGAATTTCCCAACGTGGCCTGGATCGTGGAGACGCCCGAGACCTTGGAGATCATGGGCGACCGGGACATTTTCCGGCAGGTGTCGGACAACTTGGGGCGCAATGCTTCCAACGCCATGGCCGGACAGGGTAGCTTGCGGGTTACCTACGAACCGCCGCCCAAGCCCGGAGCTTCGGGCCGCCTGTTGTTCACGGATTCCGGACCCGGACTGCCCAAGCACGTCAAGGCCAAGCTGTTCCAGCCTTTCGTATCCGGATCGAAAACCGGGACCGGCCTGGGGCTTTCCATCATCAAAAACCTGTGCGAACGGTCCGGCTGGTCCATCACCCTCGTCTCCGATGCCGCTGCCGGCGGCAAACCCACCTGCTTCGCCGTGGCCGTTCCGGGCGAACGGATCACGCCGACGGCCTGAGCGCCAAAACGGCTAAGCGCATAAACTCCCAAGGAGAAACCATGTCCCGAATCCTTATCGTAGACGACGAACCCAAGTTGCGCTCCCTGCTCTCCATGGCCCTGGGCGCGGAAGGCCTCAACGTTGCCGAAGCGGACTCGGGGGAGTCGGCGCTCGACGCCCTGTCCCGTGGGGAATTCGACGCCATGATCACGGACGTGCGCATGCCGGGCATTACGGGATTGGAATTGGTGAAGCGCGCTAAAGCCGACAAGCCGCGCTTGGAATGCATCGTCATGACGGCCCACGCTGACGCAGGCACGGGCGTGGAAGCCATGCGCCTGGGCGCGTTCGAATACGTGACCAAGCCTTTCGAAATGGACGAGATGCTTTTGCTCGTCAAGTCCGCCCTGGAAAAAGGCAAGCTGCGCGAGGAGGTCGCGGAGCTGCGCGTGCGCGAGACCGGCCGCTACCGGTTGGAAAAAATCATCGGGAACTCCAAGCCCATGCAGGAAGTTATTCGCCAGGCCAAGATGGTGGCGGGCCGGGAGACCACCGTGCTCGTCCGGGGCAAAAGCGGGACGGGCAAGGAGCTGATGGCGCGCGGCATCCACGCGGAAAGCGGTCGCGACGCCTTCGTAGCCGTGAATTGCGGCGCGTTGCCGGAGAATCTCCTGGAGTCCGAATTGTTCGGCCATGAAAAAGGATCCTTCACCGGGGCGCATGCGCAGAAGATCGGCTTCTTCGAAAGGGCCGGCAACGGGACGATTTTCCTGGATGAAATCGGGGACGTCACCGCGGCCATGCAGGTCAAGCTGCTACGCGTATTGCAGGAGCGCGAGTTCATGCGCGTGGGCGGTACGCGCGTCATTCGCACCCTGGCGCGCGTCATCGCGGCCACCCACCGCAATTTGGAAGAGGAGGTCGCCAAAGGGGGCTTCCGCGAGGACCTTTATTTCCGCCTCAACGTGTTCCCCATCTTCGTGCCTTCCCTGGCCGAGCGCATGGACGACGTTCCCCCGCTGGCCGACGCCTTCCTGAAAAAGTTCGGGCATACCGCAGGCATGGCGGACGGCGTGATGCCGCGCCTGTTGGAATATTCATGGCCCGGCAATGTGCGCGAGCTGGAGAATTGCCTGGAACGCGCGGCCATCATCGCGGCGGGCGCGCCTTTGGAAGCGGCCCATCTGCCCGAACATATCCGCCAGAAGAAAGTGTTGGAGCGGCCTTCGGCGTTCCGACTCCCGGAAACGGGCCTATCCCTGGACGAATTGGAAAAAAGCCTGGTCCTGCAAGCCCTGGACATGACTTCGGGCAACAAGACCAAGGCGGCGAGCCTGCTCGGCATCTCGCGCCGGGCCTTGTACTCCAAGATGCACACGCACGGCATTCGCGGTTACGGCGCGGAAGAGACGCCGGAAACGGCGGGCTGATCTTCGGCATTCACCTTATTTGAAAAGAGAACATCATGGCCGAAGCCGACGACAAATTCATATCTATAGCCCTAGCCTCCGCCGTCGCCGCCGCGCGCCAAGCCGGAGACATGGCCTTGGCCATGCAGAGCCGACTCCAGGACATCCGCTTCAAGGGCGAGAAGGACATCGTCACCGAAGCCGACTATGCCTGCGACGCGAGCATCCGCAAGGCTTTGCGGCACGCCTTTCCCGACCATAATCTGGTCACCGAGGAAGCCGCGGACGTGCAGCAAGGGAGCGATTGCACTTGGTATGTCGATCCCATCGACGGCACCGTGAATTATTCGCGCGGATTCCCGCTGTGGGGCGTTTCCATCGGCATGCGGCGCGGCGACCACATGGCCGCCGGGGCCATTTATCTGCCCGCCCTGAATGAACTCTACACCGCCACGCGCGGAGGCGGGGCCTTTGTTAACGGCCGGGCGCTCAAAACCAGCGCCGTGGACAAGCTCGGCGACGCCATCATTTCGCACGGGGATTTCAATGTCGGGTCCAACGAAGCCGAAAGACGGCGCTTGAACGTCAAAAACCTGCGCGCGCGCCTGCGTACGGCCGAGGCGTTGCAGCGGATGAAGTGCCTGGGCACGGCGGTTTTGGAAGGCGCCTACGTGGCTGCAGGCCGTATGGACGCGTATTGTATGCTGTCTTTCAAACCTTGGGACGTAGCCGTGACCAGCCTGCTCGTTTCGGAGGCCGGAGGCCGCGTGACGCATTTGGACGGCAGTGCGTTCGACGTGGAAGGCGTCGATGCCCTCTTCAGCAACGGCACTCTGCACGCGGAACTGTTGGATCTCCTAGGATGGACGAATCCGACGGGGGGTTGACCTGAACGCCGGAATAGCGCGGTTTTCTTCACTTGGGTGCGCTTGGGTGCGCTTAATCTTGGGTGCGCTTAATTACGCTTGACGATCCGAATAGGATTTCCCGAGCAGTTCCATCACCTTCCCGAGCAAGCCCATGGGGCTGAAGGGCTTGGTCAAGAATTCCGCGCGCGCCTCCCAGACTTCGAGATGCACGTCCACATCCGCGTGATAGCCGGAAATATACAACGTCCGCATTTCCGGGCGGCTCGGGCGGAGCCGTCGCGCCAACTCAATGCCGTTCAATCCCGGCATCACCAAGTCCGCAATCAACAATTGGATCGGGCCCGGATACTCGTCGCTGACCCGCTGGGCCGCCACGCCTTCGGCCGCCTCGAGCACGGTGTAATCGTTAATGCGCAGGATTTCCGCCACCAGGGCGCGGTTCGACGCGATATCGTCCACGACCAGGATTGTTGGTGTTTTTACGGCTTCCATCGTTCTGTCCCCATTGTGATCAGCGACCCCAATTGATTTGAAGATATATTATTCCCTCCGACGCCGCTGCCCGCGGATTCCAAAAAAGCCCAATCGCCACTCCTTGGGTGGCTCACCATCCCCTGGATGGCGCGCCGGGGACGTCCCCGAACTCCGCAAGACCGCGCGGAAGCGTTTGACCCGGAGCCCGGATTGCCCTAAAATGTAAGGACCTATGGGTCTTTCCCTTCGAACCGCACGAATGGGGAAGCAACGGGGATTATGCATTCAGAAACCATCCTGCTTGTCGAAGACGAAAGCTCCTTGCGCAGCGTGATGAAACTATACCTGGAACACACGGGTTATTCCGTCATGGACGCGGACAACGGCGTCGACGCCCTTTTCATGAGCACGCAATACAAAGGACCCATCCATTTGTTGCTGACCGACGTGGAAATGTCGCCCATGAGCGGTCCGGAGTTGGCCGAACAAATGTTGCTGTATCGGCCGGAAACCCAGGTGCTGTTCATGTCCGGCAATCGCCAGCCCGAGGAATTGCGCGACGACCTTTGCCTGCTCAACGCGAAGTTCATGGGAAAGCCGTTCAATCCCAGGCAGTTGCACGAGAACGTGCGCAACGTATTGGGAGTCCCGCCCTGACAGGCCGCGCGTCACCCTACCGGGAATTCGATCGACTGGATGGAACCCACCCTTGGCGCGAGGCCGCGCCGGACGGATACGTCGACTACCCTGCCCGGTATCGGCCGCATGGGCGTGTGCGCTATTTCAATTTCCCGTTGGCGCGCGAGATGGGCTTGCTTCCCCGGAGCCACGGCGACACGCTGACTCCCGCCCTCGAAACGAAAATCCTGGAAACCTTTTCGCTGCAAATCATCAACGAATACGATTTGGCCCACCCGGGCCGATGGAAAGGGCTTCCGGCCAAGCCCAAGCCGTTCATGGCCACGCGCTATCTGCAAATGCAGCACAAGGACAAGCGCGGCAAAACGAGCGGCGACGGCCGGAGCATTTGGAACGGCTCCCTGCGCGCGCCCGACACGGCAGGCCCGGATGGCTTTGATGGCAGGGATGGCAGTAAGGGCATCATCTTCGACGTGAGCAGCCGGGGCACGGGCGCGACCATATTGAGCCCGGGAGCGTCGGAGGCCGATAGGCCTTTGCCCACGGGCGATACGCGGTACAGCTATGCCGACGGCAAGGCCGACCTGGACGAAATGCTCGGCTCCGCGCTGATGTCGGAAATCTTCTACCGGCAGGGCATCCCCACCGAACGTTGCCTGGCGGTCATCGATTACGGCGACGGCTCTTCCGTGGGCGTGCGCACGGCCCCCAACTTAATCCGTCCCGCGCACATTTTCCGCTACCTGAAAATGGGGAACCGCGAAGGGCTGGCCCGGGCGCTGAATTACTTCATGGACCGACAGGAGGAAAACGGATTCTGGAAATTGCCCGCCCACCCGGCCGCGCGCCTTGACCGCGCCTTGGAATACATCGCGAAAGCTTACGGCCGCCTGGCCGCGCTTCTGGAAGAGGAATACATCTTCAATTGGCTTTCCTGGGACGGGGACAACGTGCTCGCCGACGGGTCCATGCTGGACTACGGATCGATCCGGCAATTCGCCGCGAAAAGCGACAAGTACCGTTACGCCGACGTCGATCGTTATTCCACCAGCCTGGGGGAACAACGCGTATGGGCCCGCCTCATGGTCCAGGCCTTCGCCCAGGCCGCAGATTTCACGGCGACGGGAAGGAAAAAAAACCTACGTAACTTCAGTGATACCCCCTGCCTGCTTTCCTTCGATCGGGAATTCCTCGGTGAGCGCGATCGCCGCCTGCTCCATCGCATCGGTTTCACCGCGCCGCAAATCGAAAAGCTGATGCGCACGTCCTCCGGCGCCCGGGCGGCCTTCCGAAAAGCATTGGCCTACTTCGAGGACCTCAAGGTCTCCAAGGGGCCCGAGAAATTGCCGGACGGCATCACCCATCGGCCCGTATTCCTCATCCGCAACCTGCTCCGCGAACTTCCGAAAATCCTGGCAACCGGAGCGTTCATGACCGCCGAGGAGTTTTGCGCCGGCATGGCGGCCTCGTATGTGGAAAAGCGAGATATGCAATTGACGCCCACGCGCATCGCCTATGCCCGGGAATTCCAGGAACGATATCTGGACCTGGCCCGCGCCGCGGGACGCCCGCTAAATGAGACGTTATCGCAACTCGCCTCCCGGGCCGCCGTCATCAATCATGCCCATCGCATGACCGGTGACGGGATGGTCTGGATCATCAAGGAAATCCTGGCCGTGAAGGATCGTTTGGGTTGGGAGGAAATGCAAGTTGCGCTGGATGCGTTCATCGAATCCCAAATTCTCATTCCCGGCAAATGGAAGCCTATTCCCGAAGATGACTTGAAATCCCCTCGCCTCAAGGGCCGGCTGCTCCGCAAGATCAAGAAAGATCTCGATTTGTACAAAGAGACGATCTAGGCCCCAGCTCCGTTCCGCCGCTTTGACCCGCAGACCTTGCCCGGCTCGTTCAATTTTTGAACGTTCCCAATGATAGGGACACTAAATAAACGGGGATTGTCTCCCGGCATCGTTATTGCGTAAGTTGTTCTGCGAGGTAAGCCATGGCTCGATCCGGAAGTTTGGAAATGCGCAAAGCCTTCATGGGCGGTCTGGTGGCTTGGGTCATCCAAGTCCTAATCGTCACGGTTTGGGTTTTTTCCGGCGGCCGCTCTCTCACGCCAAGCCCGTCCAGTCCCTCCAGTTCCGTAGCCATGCAATCCCCGACCCCGTTCAAATAATTCTCGCGAGGTCCCATGAAGAATTGCCTGATCTGCCAAACCGGACAAGACCAAGTCGCATTGAACCGCATCCCCGTGGCCGTGCAAGGCGCTGCGTGGGGGGACATTCTGGTCTGCGTGAATTGCATGGAGATGCTGGGGCCGATGCAAGTCAAGGACGTGGTGACCCTGGCCATCCAGGAAAAATCCTACGAACCCAATCACGTGTTCCTGGCCGATGAAAAAGAGGAGGCCGATCAACCGCAAGCCAGTTCCTTCGAGCTGCCCGTCAGCGCGGCGCTCCTGCGCGATCCGGAGGCTTTCGCGCGCATGGTGGGCGAGAAGGTTGGCGCCCGGCTTTGGGAAATGCATCGCGGCGGCCCATCGGATACGGTTTGGACTTCGTCGCTCTCGCCGGATGGGGAGACGGGTTTTGTGCTGGCCGTGGCCTACGCGCCGGCCACGCTGGAGACGAAGGGATAACCTCTAAAACGCCTGCGCCAAATCCAGCCAGAAATGGTGCGGGCCGTTGCCGCGTACGTAGTCGATGCGCAAATTAAAAATCCCGAGCAACGGATAACGCATACCTAATCCGTACGCGTAGCCTTGTCCAGCCGGAATTGATCCCGATGAACCGGTTCCGGCCGAATCGATTCCGCCCGCCGATTTCAGGTAAAATCCGTCCCGCACGTCCCACACCTTTCCCACGTCCAGAAAGGGCACGATTTGCAACGGCACGAAATACCGGAGCGGGTTGCGCGGACCGATGCGGCCGAACGCGAAGGGCTCCACGCGCACTTCGGCGGAAGCCAGTCCGTAAGCCAATTCATGATCATCGCCCAAGCAAGCGCCCTTCGGCGATTTCTCCGTGCACAGGGCCTGGAAATCGAAGCTGCGCACGTTGCGCGATCCGCCCAGGAAAAACCGCTCCGAGTTCGAACCTCCCACGCCGAAAAAGCGGCCTCCATCCAGGCGCGTCGCCAGCTTGATTTGGCGCAGGGAGGGCAGGAAATAATATTGCGCCGTTTGCGCTTCAAACCAATTGTGGCGGAATTCCGTGATGTCGAATTGGTTTGCGCTCAAAAGCGGACCGCCATTTCCCCAGGTGAAGGCGAAGCGCAGGCCGCGCGTGGGATCCATGGCCTGGTTCACGAAGGTCAGAAACGCCGTTTCGATGAAGTTCAGGTTGAAATCGCGCTCGCGTTGGCCGCCGCCTGGCATCAGGCTTTTGACTTCCAACTCCGCGTCGCCGACCAGACGCAGCCAATAGGTCAGGGGAAAGGTAAGCCGGGTGGAATTGGTGGAGCGGAAATCGCCGCCAAAGGGGCCTTGGCTGGCCAAGTATAGTTTGTCCTGGTACCAATTGAATCCCAAGTCGTCGTCGAAGCGCACCAACTGGCCGAAATTGAGGGGAGATCCGTAGCCGAGATAAAAATTCTGGCGCGATCCCGCCAGGGAGGATCCGCCGCGCACTTCCTTCAGGGTACCGGCTATGTTACCATGGCGCGCATCCAGGGACACGCCGGGCCCATATTGGGTTTCGTAAAACAGGGAGGTCCGGAGATTGCCGGGAACCCGTTCTTCCGAGTACAAGGTCAGGGCGCTGCGGCCTTCCGCGCCGGATTGCAACGTGTCCTTAAAGCGCACGTAGTTGAAGACGCCCGTGTACTGCAATTTGGAAATCAGCTTGTCGTTATCGCTCATGCGCACGGTGTCGCCGCGCTTATAGGGGATCAGCGATCTTACGATTCCTTCGCGCGTGATTCCCGAAAACACCTCCCCGGGCGTGGAGCGGACGTTTTTCAGAATCAAGGTGTCGAAGACGACCGGATAGGACGGCGACACATAGTAGGTAACCCGTACGGTATGGGACGCAGGCCGGATGTCCTCCCCATCCTGCACCTCGGCGCGCACATATCCCGCGTTGCCGAAGCGCCGTAACAATAAGCGGCGATCCTTGAGCAGGGACTCGTCGCGATAGGGCCGGCCCGGCTGGACCTCCAACTCCTTGAGTTCGAATCCGATGCTGGGTAACGGCGGAACCGCGGCGGAGCCTAAGGGGTGGGCTTGAACGCGTCCAAGGGCGGCGGAGTCCACCGGAGCATCTGGACGCGGGGTCGGCAATACGCGGGCGGTATCGAACAGATAGCGCGCGCCCTCGTCCACCTGCATGTGTACGGCCCAATCACCTTTATGGCCCGTGTCCCGCGCGATGGAAACGTGCACCTGCGCGTCGAAACAGCCGACGGCCCGGTAGGCGTCGATGACGGCGAATTCCGCATCCCCGCTCCAAGCGCGTAGTCCCTCCGAGGAACTGTCTTCCAACTCCGGCCCGATCATTTCCTCCAGGCCGCGCGAGTGAAGCACATGATTGCCCGCCACGGTAACGCGCAAACCCGCATCGATGGCCGGCGCCAACGCGAGGCTCCCGGCCAGACAAAACCACGGAAGAAATCCCGGTCGGCGCTTCATGGCTTGCCACCCGACGTATCATGATGGGACGCGGCCCCGGGCGCGCCCGGAGCGTGCGGACCTGAGGCGGGAGCACCTGGGACGGACGATGCGACCGTGGTCAGGCGGGTGCCCCATCGACCCCAAAAGTCGTAGGTGTAATTCAATCCCAGGCGGCGCAGCAATTGATCGCCGGTTTGGCCCTGGGTCCTATCCGGGTCCGTGAATACCGAGGCGTCCACGTTGACGTTGTTGCTGATGCGGCGTTTCCAGAGGGAGTCTTGGATAAACCGCGCCAAGGGGGGACGCCATTCCACGCCCACGCGGTAGGCCCAGGGATTCACCTGGGCGTTATCGGGGGAATAGGCCGATTTGGCCCGGAGGCGCAGCCGCCAGACTTCCTTGCTTAAAACTTCCAGCGCAATGGCGTCGCGGCCGGCGCTTCCGGTATCCGACGCGGATGGCGTGGATGTGGAGGTAGTCGAGGACGCCGAAGACGTGGAGGATGTAGACGTCGAGGATGCATTGGAATTTTTGGTTTTATCCTGGGCCAAGGCTCCGAGGCCGGAAATTTGCGCGCTGGCGATCCAACGTCCGGAAAGTTTTTGCGCCGCGTCGGACAGGTACCCGTTGAGCGGATTTTCCAGGAGGGTCAAAGCCTGCTCCTGATAGGTCAATCCGCCGCCGCCGCTCGAGGCCCCGGGTGAATAGCATCCGCGCTGGATGGAAAAAACCAGGGCCGACACGTCGGCGCCCGCCCCGAAACTGCCCTGGCAATCGCTGTCGTACGAGAATTGCATCCCGGACAGGGAACCGCCCAGCCGCATGATGATCGAGCAGGAGTCCTGAGTCGTGCCTTCGCAGTTGCGGGCCAGTTTTTTATACGCCTCCATGTCAATGGCGCCGTCTTCCACCGGAGTGTTGGGCCAATTGATATCAAAGCGGCGGATATCGTAGGCCTGTCCGCGCGCGCCCAGAGTGCCCTCACGCGCGGATACGCGACCCCGCACCAGCGCGTAGGGATAGGTGCCAATCATGGAGAAGCTTCCCACGTACGCCATGCGCAAGACGTCGGTATCGATGGTATTTCCCGATCCGGCCGTCTCCACGTCGATTTGCACCTGCATGGGCTTGGAACGGCGGGCCCCGGGCTTGCGCTTGAACATGTTCTGCAGGGCATCGAGGTTGCGGACCTTGTAGCGGACATCCGAGCTGTCCATCACCAGGGAGAGCTTGAGGAAGGGTAACATACCGGTTACTGAGGGCGAAGTTCCGGAAGACGTCGCTTTGGGTTTGCCCAGCGGCAAGCGATACTGGGCGTTCAGGTTCGAAAAGGAGGCGTCGGCGCGGAGCGGAGACTTCGAGAAAACCACGGATCCCCCTTCCACCTGGGCCGATGCCGTCACTCCCGACGCATCGCCCTTGGCTTCCACCTGGATACCGCGCAAGCGGGCCGTATTGCGGTCGAAGGCGATGGTCAACTCCGGTCCGGAAAGGCCCGCAGCGTACGTTTTCGCCGCGAGACCATATTCCAAATGTCCCTTCAGGACTCCGCCTTTACCGACGATGCGCAGATCCGGCACCGATAACTTCCCGTTTCGCAACGATGCCGAAGCGGAAAATGCCTGGGTGTCCTGCGCCAAGGGAGCGTATATGCCCGACAAGGTGTCGGCCGCGACCCGCATGGAATCGAGGCCCCCGGAAAAAGGAATCCGCAAATCCGCGCGTAGGGCCAGCTTCCGGAGCCTTCCCGACTTTCCCGGAAGCGAGACATCGCCATCCAACGCCGCGCGTCCGATCAAAATTTCGTGATTGGTGATTTTCCCCGCGAAGGCCAGCGCAACGCCCCCGCTGGACCGCGCCCGGACCCGGATGTTCTGCGTGAGTCCTAAAGCTCCGCCCAACGAGGCATCGAGCGTGTCGCACAGCCAGGGTTCCCCGTCCGCTACGGTAACGGCCGAGATACCCAAGGAATCGCCGCGTCCCGCGATCCGCAATACCTCTACCCGGGGCGCTCCCGCCATTTTCGCCGTTTGCGGGGACTTCAAACCCCGCGCTTCCAGGGTCCCGGAAAAACCCGCCGAATCCGCGAATGCCAGTCCACCGGAGATTTTCCCTTCCCATCCCGCCAACCCCGGCAGGCCCGCACGGGCCACGCGCGCCACTTCCGCCAAATCCAAGCCTTGGAAGGCGATTTCCGCCGCGGTGACATCCTTGATTTTGAATCCATGGAAAGAGTAGAACGGCCTACCGTGCATTTGCACGCGCGCGGAAGCGCGGAGCACATTACCCACCCATCCGGCCTCCAGCACCGCGGCCTGCAATCGATCGGGATTCCAATCCGCCTCGGCCTTGGTCTGCACGTCCTGATAGCGGTAGCGGCCGTGGCCGTCGAGTTTGGCCCAGCCGAGATCGCGTTTGAAATTCCACGCTCCCGATAAGGTCACCCGGGGACGATAGCCGGAATACGCCGCCAGCCCGCGATAGGGGAATTTATCCAGCGCGAAATCCGCCGCCTTTATCTCCACGGAATCCATGGACGGCATGGTAACCTCCAAGCTACCCTGTCCCGGAGCCTCAAGGCGCAACGCATAGGGTCCGCCGCCGCGGCCTAAACCCGCTTTACCGGAAATCGTCCAGTCCAATCCATGATCGGACCATCGGGAAGGATCCAGGACTATCCCCCCCCTACCGCCCCGCAGGCGCAGGCGCAGCGAATCCGAGGTCACCCCATAAGCGCGCAACCCCTCCGCAGACAACTCCGCGGAAATTTCCGGTAAGCTGCCCTTGGCCGTCGACCGCCCGGCAGTTCCCGACGGCTGCGACGTCGCGGTACGAATCCGCCCGGCCAGGTCCATCGTCCCCTTAATCCGAAACGTCCGGAAAGCCACGTTGGTATCCGTAAACGCCTTCATCCACGCTTCACCCGCCGCGAGTTCCACGGAAAAATCCCCGCGTCCGGAAGAATCCAACCGTGCCTGCACGCGCGTGCCGTCCCCCGTAGTCGCATCCACGGCAAAGCCCGACGGTGTCCAGGCCGCCTGTGTCAACTCCACATCGGCAGGCAAAAGTTTATGTCCCGTCCGGACCTTGACTCCGCGCAAATGACCGGACGCTTCCGCCGAAGCCCGGCTAACCAACGCCTTCGCATCCCCGCCGGATAAAAGAGAATCCACGGGAAACGCGAAGCGCCCGTCCAATTGCAAATCCTCGCCGCGCGTCCCCTTTGACGTCAGGTTCCATTTCCCCGCCGAATTCCGGAAATCCGCTTGGAATTTAACCCGTTGCGATCTCAACGCCACGGCTCCGGAATCAGGTAAACCGGAAACCGAGGCCGCGCCCGTTACGGTAACGTGCAAGCTACCCTGCCGGACCAAGTCGATATTCAGTTTCGCCGCGCGCACATCCGGCAAGGAGGCTCCCAACCCTAAGGCGCGGGAATACACTCGCGAGGACAGCATGCCGGCTTCAATTTGAGCGTGCACGGCATACACATTCCTTTTCGGACTAAACGCGACCAGGATCAGGCTATCCGGATGCGCAAGCTTCGCGCCTTTTCCCAATTGCTTGGACCATAGTTTGGTCCGCACCTCGGCACCGCTCCAATCCACATCGCAACCGGCCTCGATCGATAAGGGTTCCCCATCATACAACTCGGATTTCGACTCCTTCGTCGTGTCCGCCCTAGTCCCTATCTTTTCCATCCGCCTGTCCGACTGCATCCGCGCCACGCTCAGGTGCGCCGCGCGTGGGCCATTAGTATTGATTTCCAATCCGGAAATATCCGCCAAGGAACCCGATGTGTCCTTGATTTCCAACCGCTTCAACGTCAATCCCAGCGCGACCGGAATTTTGAAATCCGGAAATGCCAACGAATCGAAATGGATTTTGGCCGAGTTCTTTTTAGGCGAAAGGGCGACATGCACGCTGTCGAGGGCTAGGGAAAAGCCTGGGGCGAAGCGGGGAAGAATTCCGGATCCTTTCCCAAAAATGCTGAGTGAGATTTTTACCGCTCCGGAATGGATTTGCGCTTTGGGGCTTTCAAATTGGACCGAGTCTGCGGCCAAATTCAAGCTCCAGCGGAATTCCGGATTCGAAACGTGTAGTACGCCCCCACCGGTCCGGATATCACGCGATAAAAAATGGTCTACGGCCCAACGCCCGCCGAAGTAAAGCGATACCACGGCGACGGCGGCAACGCCCCCGAAAATCCACATCGCTCGTCTAAAAAAGCCGCGCATCACCCGCACCCACGCATTGCCCGTTATGGGCCGGGAAAATCTGTCGAAAAAATTTACAACTTGAAAGGGTTTTGGATGACATTCCTGTGCTAAGGTTCCGATTATTTGATGTCGATAAGACGCTCATCGAACCGGACTTAGATGCCCCTTTACTAACTTAGGGTGTGTCCCGGTTCCGGCTTGTCCGGAGCTGTGAAACACGCTCGAGGAATTCGGGAATGCGGGAGAAAAAGTCTTGAGGATGCTAAAGATACTTTCCAGCCTCATCCGCCGGCGAGCCGCTAGCGCCCCTATTTTCCCGTCGATGGCCACCGGATCCATGGCCCCCGCCGCTACCGCCTTCGCTCTCGCCTCGCTTTTGGTTTCCTGTAATCTGAATGACCGGAATTTGGGCGACACACCCATTGGACCCAAGCCGGGATCGACCACGACCTCGCTCGATTCGCTGGCGGGCGGTTGGGTCAAAGATTCCATATCCGGAAACATGCGCGTGTTCGCCACCCCGCATACGCTCAAGGCCGGCAATAAAGGCCGCGCTACCGTTACGGTGCAAGTGTTCGACGACAACCATAACCCCCTTCCGGGCAAATCCGTGCGCTTCGCCGCTTCGCTCGGAACCATTTCCGCCAACGCCGTCACCGACTCCTCCGGATCGGCCACCGCCGTTTACTCCGCCGCCCCGCGCAATGGCGACGCGCAAATCCTGGCCGCCGCCAAGGTCGGGGACTCCACGGCCATCGTCGGGACCACGGTGCATCTCGAAGGCCTGACTTTGACGCTGGCTCCGCTTTCTTCGGATACCTTGTTGGATAAAGCCGTTCCCGTCGGCCTCCTACTTGTGGATGGCGACGGGGAAGCCGTACCATCCGCCACCGTATTACTGACCGGAGCGACCGATAAGAAAGGGACCACCGACGGAGCCGGAAGGCTGTTGACTTCCGTAACAAACGGCGTCCAAGGCACGGTAAAAGTGACCGCCAAAGCCCTCGGCGCATCTGACAGCGCCACGATAGGATTCTGGAGCGTGTTGCCGGGCGCGCATGCGCGCAGCCTGATGATTACGGCCAATCCCGGACGCATCGCCGCCGCCCCGGGCAGAACCTCCACCGTCAAAGTCGTTTTAT